>NZ_LBFA01000007.1:0-22536 GCF_013363265.1 Marinitoga sp. 1138 | reverse complement strand
TTATTTTTCCCCCAGTCAAAAGACTGGGGGTTTTTGTTTTATGTTATTCAAATATTTTAAATAACGATTCTTCTGGATTTTTTGTATATATTACTAATTCTTTTTTGTTTTCAAAATGATTGAAGTGGTGTGAGTATTTTTTGAGTTTTAATATATCTATATCTAAATATTTTGAGTATTTTATTATAGCTGTATTGTCATATATTTCTATTTCTTTTGCGCCTTTTTCATATGCGTTTATTCTTAATATACTATATTTTATTAGATTGTTAAGTTCTTCAGGTATTTTTCCAAATTTATCTTTTATTTCTTCTTTTATTTTTTCAAAGTTTTCTATTTTTGTTTCATTTGCAATTGTTCTGTAGATTCTCATTCTTTCTATTGGGTTTTCTATATAATTTTCTGGAATTGTAATGGGCATGGTTATTCCTTTTATGTCAAGGTCTATTTTTTCTTTGATATTTTCTTTGTTTATTATTTTTTCTTTTGAATATATTTCTATTATGGCTTTATTTAGAATTTCTTTGTACATGTTTAAACCAATGTTGTTTATATGTCCTTTTTGTTCTATTCCAAGTAAATCTCCAAATCCTCTTATTTCTAAATCCTGTAATGCAAGTTTTAAACCGCTTCCAGGACCTACTATTTTTTTTATTGCTTCTAATCTTTTTTCTGTTTCTGGTTTTAATTTGTTTTTGTAAAGGAAATATGCAAATGCACGTTTTGAGGAACGACCTACCCTTCCTCGTAATTGGTATAATTGGGATATTCCGTACCGCTCCGCATCGTCAACTATTAATGTGTTCGCGTTTGGTATGTCTATTCCATTTTCTATTATTGTTGTTGCAATTAATACGTCTATTTCGCCATTATAATACATTTTTATTATTTTTGAAAGATAACGTTTTTGCATTTGACCATGTGCTGATACTACAGAAACTTCGGGAATTAATTCTGATAATTCTTTTTCTACCTCTTCAATATCATTAACTCTATTATGAATATATAATACCTGACCGCCTCTTGATTTTTCCCTTAATATAGCTGTTCTAATTATTTTTTTTGAGTATTTTGATACAAAGGTTTCTACTGGTAATCGTCCAATTGGCGGTGTGGATATTACAGACATATCTCTTAAACCGGAGATTGAGAAGTATAATGTTCTTGGAATTGGGGTTGCACTCATTGTTAATACGTTTATTCCATGAGATAATTCTTTTATTTTTTCTTTTTGGAATACTCCAAATCGTTGTTCTTCATCTATGACAAGTAATCCAAGTTTTTTGAATTTTATATTTTTGTTTAATAGTGCATGAGTACCTATTATTACATCTAATTTTCCGGAGTTTATTTTTTCTGTTATTATGTTTTTTTCTTTTTGAGTTTTGAATCTGTCGATTAATTCTACTGTTATTCCAATTTCATCAAATCTATATTTTACATTATCATAGTATTGTTGAGCAAGTATTGTTGTTGGAACGAGTATTGCTGCCTGATATCCAGAACTTACAGTTCTTACTACAGCTCTTAATGCAACTTCTGTTTTTCCAAATCCAGCATCTCCAGCAATTAGACGGTCCATTGGTTTTGTTGAAGCTAAATCGTTTAATACTTCTTCAATAGCTTTTTCCTGATCTGCTGTTTCTATGTATGGGAATGTTTTTTTGAATTTTTCTTCTATTTCTTCATCACCCTGTAATGATATACCTGTTGTATGTTCTCTTAAAGCATATAGTTTTATTAGTTCTTGGATTTTTGAACGTATATTTTCTTCTACTTTCTTTTTTCGTCTTTCCCATGATGATGAGCCGATTTTATCAAGTCTTACTATGTCTTTATCTCCAACGTATTTTGAAATTTTATCTATTCTTTCTATTGGAAGATATACTTTTGCATTGTTGACATATTCAAGCATTATTAGTTCTTTTTTTCCGTATTGAGTTTCTATTTTTTTTAATCCTTTATATATACCTATTCCATAGTTTTCATGAACTATTAAATCTCCAATTTCTAAGTCTTCCCATTCTAATAATGGAATTTCTTTACTTTTCTTTTTTGAGGATATTTTTTTTATTATGAAATTTTGTTTATTTATTTCTATGTTTTTATAATTTATTTTTGAGATAAAATTTTCAAGAGAATCTCCAGAATAATTTTTGTACAATTTTTTTAGATTATCAGAATAAATGAATTCAAGGTTTTCTCTTTCTCGGGTAAATGATGAGGATATACTTTCTTTTTCATTTATTATGAATATTTCACTGTTTTTTATGTCTATATAATCTAATAATGTTTCTTTTTTTTCATAATATATTGCTGGTATTGTATCTATTATTTCTAATGTATTATTTGTGTTTGGATATTTTGAAAGTATTTTTTCTGCATTTTCCTGATATTTCATTAATATTTCTGAACCAGGTATAAATGTGAATGAGTTTAATGATTCTATACTTTTTTGAGTGTTTATATCGAAATAATTTATTCTTACAATTTCATCATCAAATAGTTCTATTCTTATTGGATTTTCATATATTGGAATGTACATGTCCAATACAAAACCTTTTTTGGAATATTCGCCATATTCATATACATTCCATTTTTTTTCATAGCCATAATAGAATGGATTTATGTTGAAGGTTGAATCTATGTTAAATGAAAATATATTTTTTTTCAGTATAGAATAAGGTATGGTGTATCTACTTAAAGAATGTAATGTGGTTAATATGATTATATCTTTATTTTTTAATAGATTATATAATGTTTGAATTCTTCTTGATAGGATTTTTTTAGAGGGTTTTATTGATTCAAATGGAAATACATCATAATCTGGATAGATAGATATATTTTTATCAAATAGGAAATTTTCCAGGTTCCATGTTTCTGGAAATATTATGATTTTTGTCTGTTTTTTTGATTTTTTTATTATGTTTAAGAGTTCGTTGTTGTTTATTTTTATCACCCCATATACAAAAAAATTACGGACTTAAAGTCCGTTTAAATTCTAATATCAAGGGTATGACCACGATATTCATCAACTACTATATGATGCTCTTCATTTGAAGAGTTTCCTTTTTTGTTTTTTTCTCTTTTTTGTGATTCCTGATGGAAGTTGTTTTTGTTCTGGTCTTTTATTTCTTTACTTTGAGCATATTCGTTTGCTGTGTTAACCTGTGATTGAGCTTCTTCATTTTTTCTTACCTGTTCTTCAAGATCTGTACTTTTTGCTGCAACCAATGCACTATTTAGATGTTGTATGTTGTTAGAAACATCTACATTTGCAATATAGGATATACCTAAATTGATTGGCTGTGGCATTTTAATCACCACCTAATTTTTTCTTTAATTTTGCGATTATTGCCGAATGAATTTGTGAGACCCTGGATTCAGATATTTCAAGAATTTTTCCAATTTCTTTAAAGGTTAGTTCTTTTTCATAGTATAATGATAGTATTAGTTGTTCTTTTTCGTTTAGACTTAAAATAGCTTTTTTTAGTTCTTGTTTTAACATATCTTTATACGCAAGAATTTCCGGGTCGTTTTCTTCATTATCTGATTCTACATTTAGTTCATTGTTTCCTATTAAGTATGAATCGAGACTTAAAATCTGACTTCTGTGTAATTCCGCTTTTAATTTTTTTACGTCTTTTACAGAGATTTCAAGTTGTTCTGCCAGTTCTTCATCACTAATATAATCGTCTATATTTTGTTCTGCTAAAATTTCTTCGAGTTTTTTTATTTTATGTCTTAAATCTTTTGGAAGCCAATCTATTTTTCTTAGATAGTCTAACATAGCCCCTCTAATTCTTTTTACTGCAAATGAATAGAAGGTTACTCCTTTATTTGGATTGTATTTGTCAAGTGATTGAAGCAAACCAATAATCCCTTCCTGTATTAAATCATCAAGTTCTACATTTTTGGGAAGGGTTGATAATAGGTTTAATGCTATATATTTTATTTTAGGAAGAAAATTTTTTATTATATCTTCTCTGTTGAGATTTTTCATGATTTATTAATCACTACCTTCACTATGGTGTTGAGTATTATTATGACAGCAGTGCTTATTATTGAGCGTAAAACAGAGGTTATGAAAAAGTTTTTTGAGATAAAAAGGTTTATAAATAGGAATATGAAAAATAAAGAAGTATAAAATATAAGTTCAGTATTTGAAAATTTCAACTTTTTCACCGCCACCTACCTTTTTAACGAGTACTTCTCCAGTTTCAAGGTTAAATTCTATACTTCTTGCTCTGTTTCCGCCTGTGTCTTCTGCAATTATTCTAATGCCATTTTTCTTTAGATGTTCTTTTACAGCTGCAACATTTTTGCTTCCAATGTCCATTGAAGAGCCTTTGAACATTGCAGAACCACCAAATATTTTTGCTGTTAGACTCCCTTTTGCGCCGAGTTTTTTTATATCTTCTAATAATAGTGGGATACCTAAGTCAGCATATTTTCCAGGTTTAGGTGCATTTGGAGAATTTGATTGAGGTAGCATAACATGAATTAATCCACCAACTTTTGTGGTTTTATCCCAGATACAAACCCCCACACATGAACCTAATCCTAAAGTTACAAGAACATCAGGTGTTTTTGAGGCTTTATATTCTCCAATTCCGATTATTTTTTTCATATGATTAACCTCCATAGAAAATCTTTTTTACGAATTCAAACAATTTGTTTCTGTTTTCTTCATTCATTAAGAATACGATTTTTCCTTTAATAATATTTTCCCAATCTTCAACCTGTATTTCTGTTTCTGTAAGTATAACTTCATCTTCAAATGTAATACTCATTACTATTGATTCTGCAATGAGAGCAGCAAATGTGTCAACTGCAACCTGTGGAGGGGTAACCTGAAGATTAAGTTGTAAAAATTGTGATATAGCACTGGTATATGAACCAAACATAATATTTCCCAATTCACCAATCATTGAGGTGGATAATTCGTCGAGATCCGTAATATCAGGAATTTCCATTCCAACACTTTCTTTTATAAGACGTTTTACAGAGTCTTTTTCAATTAAAAATACCAGTGATGAGTTTAATTCACCCTCCATTTTTACATATGAACATGCATAGATCTCGTCTGGATCTTCCATGTTTAAGAATATGTCCGATAATTTTATAACTTCAAGATTAGGGACCGATATATCAACCTTTTTATTTAACATCATTGAGAGTGAACTAACGGCATTTCCCATTCCAATATTTGTAATTTCTCTAAAAGCAGACATAAAAAATTCTAAGTTTTCTTCATTCATTGTTCAGCACCTCCGCTATTTTCCTCTTCTTCTATTTCTTTATTATGAAATACATTTTCTCCTATAATTTGATTTAAATATTGACCAAATAGTCCTGTAGGATCCTGCATAATTTTTATTTCAAAGATAAATTTACTTAGATTAAAGAATTCCTGTCTTATTTTTATTATTGTTCCGTGAAAGGTTATATTGAAATCAGGTATGGATAATTTAACGCTTACGTTTTTTTGAATTTCGTATATGTATTCATTTAAGGTTACTATGCCCAAAAACATTTCATTAAAATCCCATATTACGCCGTTGTATTTGTCTTCTATTAGTATTGGTATTGAAACATAATGTCTTTCCATTGAACGCTTGGTTTTTATTCTAAAATTACTTTTTAGATTTAGAATAATAAGGTTTTCAGTTTCACTAAAATCTCGTATGTCACTTATTTGAAAATCCGCCTGATAGTATGCCCCTTCAAATAATGATTCGAGCATTACTTCATCTCCGAGTTTCATATCTTCAAATTTCGGAGAAATAAGTGTTATTTCCTTTCCCTTGAAGGATTTTATTTTTGCTTTTAGGATGTTGTCTTTATGAAAGATTCTTATACCATTTCCCGGAAAAAAAACAAGGAATATTCTTTTTATAAAGTTTTTTTTATTCATTTTTTTCACCTGTTGTAAAATCCAAATAGTAACAATAATTTTTTTAATAGATTATCATTACTTTTAGAGGGTTCAGTATCACTCATGTTTTCAAGTTTTTCAGCTATTGAGAATAGATCATTTGCAACGTTTGAGGAAGGTTTAAAACTTGAAATTGGTACCTGTGATTTTACACTGTCGTGAACTACATGATCGAAATTTATATAAAATACATTTCTTATGTCAGTATATAAATATTCTTTTATGGTTTTTCTTAGAACCTGTTCTGCTGTATTTGCTTCAGATTTTTTTCTGATCATGTTTATTACCACATCAATTATACCATCTACTTCTAAAAGAGATAAAGCTTTTATAACTGTATATGCGTTTACAATTGCGGTTGGTTCAGGGGTTGTAACTAATAGTATATTGTCTGCAGCTATGTAAAATGGTTTTAAGTTTTCATTATAACCAGCACTTACATCAATTATAACATAATCATGTTCTTTTGCAATTTGAAAAAATTCTTCTATGGCTTTTCTGGTAAAATTTTTCTGGAATGAAAGCCAGTCTTTTATGTCCATACCTGTGCTTAATAGTTTAATGCCATAGGGAGTTTTTATTATACATTCTTCAAGGGTTAATTTTTTGTCAAAGTAGTCTTTTATACTAACAGCTGGAGTAACTCCTAAAAGTATGGATGCATTTGCAAAGCCAGCATCTGTATCAAATATTAAAACTTTTTTGTTTAGTTTGGCAAGATTTACTGCGGTATTAACAGCAACTATTGATTTTCCAACTCCACCTTTTCCACCGGTTACAAGAACTATTTTTGTTTTGTTTTTGGAAAAGGTTTTTCTTAAGTTTTCTGCCTGATCTTTTATTACGCTCATGATATCAACTCCTCGTAGAAGAGGGAGAATATTTTATTTACGTTTGGAATTTCAATATCATTTGGAACTGTTTGACCTGTTGTAATATATATTAAAGGTAATTTTGATGCGTTTAATATAGAGGGTATTTGCCCATATGAAGATGTTTCATCTAATTTTGAAATAATAAGATGAGTTGGATTGCATACAGAGAATTTATTGTATACGTCAATCATATCTTTTAATCGCATGTTAGCAGAGATTACAAGGAATATGTATTGCGGTTTTATTGAGTCTATATACATTTTTAATTCGCCAATTTGCATGTCATCTTTATGGCTTCTTCCAGCAGTATCAATTAATATTAAATTATTGTTTTTAAGGGTTTCTACAGTAGCTTTTAATTCAGTTGGTGTATAACATACAGAAGCAGGGATATCCATTATTTCTGCGTATGTTTTTAGTTGTTCTGTTGCAGCGATTCTATATAGGTCTATAGTGGCAATTGCAACACTTTTATTGCTGTGCAATTTATTTAAAGCAGCAATTTTAGCTAAAGTAGTGGTTTTCCCCACTCCTGTTGGTCCAATGAACATTATTGTGCCAGTGAGATCTGGAATATCTAAATTGAAATTGTTTTTAAATATATTGAAAAGTTGATTTTTAAATTTTTGATTGAATTTCCAGTTGTCTTTGTTTAAATCATTTGGGATGTTATTAATTATGTCTTCTATTAAGTCATCAGATAGATCCTGATGTTTTAAGGTTTCAACCAATTCGGAAATCAAAGGATTTGCACCATTTAAGATAACTCGTTTTGAGAGTTTTTCAATTAATGTTTTTATTTCATCTAATTCATTTTTTGTTGAACCAGAAGAAGTGGTTTTGGAATGAGATATGTGTTGTTTCCTGTTTTGCTGTAATGGATTTTGATTAAGATTGCGTTGATTTAATTGAGGGTTAGGAATGTTTGAATAGGTTATTTTTTTATAGTTTAAAGGTTCAAATGGTTCTTCATGTTCCATTCCTTTTTGTGAATAAAATCTATCGGCATCTTCATCTATAAGTCTTGATACTTCTCTTTGTTCTTCTATTAATTTTAATATTTCATTTTGCGCTGATTTAACAAATTTGTCTTTTCCAGGAGTTAATATTTCATCAATTGAGTCCATTTTTTTCATTTTGTTTATACGCTGTTCTAATCGTTTATTTCTTTCTACCAGTTCATTTATTTCTTTTACTTTTCCTTTTGTATTTCCACCAATTCCTGGTAGATCAGGTTTTTTCATGGTTTTTATTATATTTTGTGGTTCATCTTCATCGTCGAGAACAGCGGTTACTTCTAAATATTTTTTTCCTCCTATTCCCAGAAATCCGCCTTTACTAATTCTTTTTGTGTCAAGTATATAAGCATTATCGCCAAGTTCCTGGCGTATTTTTTCCATAGCTTCTGTAATTGTTGACACTACATATTTTTTTACTTTCATTTAACCACCTCTACGCTGTTATATTACCATCAGCGGAAATAGGAATTTCCTGGATGATTTCGTTATATGATATAACGCTAACATTTGGTATATTAGGCAAAAGCCATCGCGCAAAATAGAATCTTAAAGGAGAACTACATAATATTACAGGATTATATCCCTGCATAATCTGTGATTCTAATTGCTGACTTATATTGTTTAATAAATTATTTGACATTTGTGGAGATAGAGCCAATGTATAGTTTCCACCATATTCAATTGTATAATTGTTTAGATTGTTTTCAAGGTTTTTATCGAGAACTAATACGTGTAAAACACCATCTCCAGATTTTAAGTTTTCACAAATCTGTCTTCCTAATGCACTTCTTACACCTTCAACTAAAGAGACTAAATCTTTTATTTCATTGTTTCCAAGTTCTGTAAGTTTTTCAAATATAATAGGAAGATTTCTTATTGAAATTCTTTCATATAGTAATTCTTTTAATACATTTCTAATTTCAAATGTTTTAAATACAAGAGGTGTAAGCTCTTCAACAAGAGAAGGTTCTTTTATTCTTAGACCTTCAATGAGCATTTCTGTTTCTTTGTTTCCAAGAATTTCGTGTGCATATTTCTTGATTATTTCTGATAAATGAGTTGCAAATACACTTGGTGAATCAACAACGGTATAACCTGCATTAACAGCATCTTCTTTTTGTTCTTCATCTATCCAGTAAGCATCGAGATTAAATGATGGTTCTTTAGTATGAATTCCTGCTATTTCTTCAGTGGCCATACCAGAATTTATCGCTAAAAGCTTGTCAGGGAATAATTCAAACCTTCCTACTTCAACGCCTTTTAGTTTTATTACATATTCATTTGCACTTAATAATACACTATCTCTAACCCTAATAGGGCTTATTACAATACCAAGTTCGTAAGCGATTTGTTTTCTCACCATTGTTATTCTTTCTAATAGATCTCCACCCTGAGATGGATCGGCCAAAGGTATTAATCCATATCCAATATCTATTTCAAGCACGTCGCTTTGTATTATTTCGGACACTTCTTCTGGTGAAGTTAAAGGTGGTCCTGATGGTTTTGGGCCACCACCGCTACCGCCAGATGTTCCACCACCCGGTTCTCCGCCAGAAGGTGTAGCACCACTGCTTTCAAATGTTTCTCCAGATGGACCACCAGCGGTAACCGGTTGTTTGATATAGCCTTTGGTTGTTAAATAAGCAAGTAATAAAATACCTCCGCCAAGTATTAATGAAGGCGCAACAGGTAAAGGTGTTGCAATTCCTAATAACAGAATAACTCCACCGGTTAAATATAATACGCGTTTTTCTGAAGACAATTCTCTCATTAAATCTTTTCCAAGATTTTCTTTTGAAGCCGCTCTTGAAACTACTATACCTGTTGCTGTAGAGATTAATAAAGCAGGAATTTGTGCAACGAGTCCGTCACCTACGGTGAATAAGGTATATAATTGTGCGGCTTCTCCCATGCTCAATCCCTGTTGTAAAACACCTATTGTTAAACCACCGAGGATATTTATTATGGTTATAATAATGCCAGCTACTGCATCACCTCTAACGAATTTTGAAGCACCATCCATTGCACCGTAGAAATCTGCTTCACGTCTTATATCTTCCCTTTTTTGCTTTGCTTCTTCTTCGGTAATGATTCCAGCGCTTAAATCAGCATCTATACTCATTTGTTTACCAGGCATAGCATCAAGTGTAAATCTTGCTGCTACTTCTGCAATTCTTTCTGCACCACGTGTAATAACAACAAATTGAATTACTACGAGTATAAGGAATATAACAATACCAACAACATAATTACCTCCAACAACAAAATCACCAAAAGCTCTTATAACTTTACCTTCGAAATTTTTTCCTTGAAGAAGAATTAATCTTGTTGAGGTAACATTTAGAGATAATCTGAATAATGTTGTTATAAGCAATAAAGTTGGAAAAGCAGATATTTCAAGAGGATTTTTAATGTACATTGTAACTAATAACAGGATAATGGCTAAGGTGATATTAGCCATTTGCAAAAAGTCCAGCATAAATGCTGGTATAGGAATAACCATTAATATAACAATTCCAACTATTAATAATGGAACAGCTAAATCTATATTTTTAAGGAAATTACCCAATTTATTTCACCTTCTAAACATTTTTTAGAACAGCAGTTAGTATTTTTGCTACAATTGCGTACATTTCTTCAGGGATTTCATCACCTATCTCCACAGTTGCATATAATTGTCTTGCTACAGGAGGATTCCTGATAATAGGTACTTTACTTTTTATAGCTATATCTTTTATTCTAAACGCAATTTCATCAACACCTTTTGCAACTACAACTGGAGCTGAATGAGTTTCTTCATCATATTTTAATGCAACTGCGTAATGAGTAGGATTTGTAACAACTACAGTGGCTTTTGGAACTTCTTTCATCATGTTTTCGTTGATAATCTGTCTTAACATTCTCATACGCTGTCCTTTGATTAAAGGATCACCTTCGACGTCTTTCATTTCTTCTTTTACTTCCTGTTTTGTCATTCTTAAATTTTTTATGTAATCTCTTTTTTGGTACCAGTAGTCAAATCCACCAAGTATTAACATTAGAAATCCCAGTTTAAAAAATACTTCAAGTATAATGGAAACCAGTGTATTTAATGCAGTGGTTGTATCTGAAAAAGGTAATCCTATTAATACATTCCATTTACTTTTAATAATGCTATAGGAAACGTAAGCAACTAATGAGATCTTTACTATAGACTTTAAAAGTTCAAATAAAGTTTTCATTGAGAAAATACGTTTAAAACCGCTAATAGGGTTTAATTTGTTAATATCGAATTTTAAAGCACCAGGTGCAATTAAAAATTTTGTCTGCAACATACCGAGTATCAAACTTGTTAATGCAGCAGAAAAAAGGAATGTGGAAACTTTGAAAAATAGATCTTTTTGTTGAAGTATTAATGTAAGTAAAGCATTTTCATCCAAAAATGATGTATCAAGAGTTAAATATCTTTGAAAAGCTGCTTTTAGTCCAATATATAGTGATTTCGACATTACAAAAAATACGCTTGCCACAGCTAAAAATGAAAAAGCAGTAAGCAATTCCCTCGAAACAGGGACGTTCCCTTCTTTTCGAGCTTCCTGTAATCGCCTTGGTGTAGGCTCTTCTGTTTTACTTGGATCAGCGAATAATTGAAGATTTATTTCAAAATCATATTCATTAAGGAGTTTATCCATTTTACTATCTCCACCATGTTATTATTGAATATTTCAACCCATACGTCTATTATTGTTATTAATAGAATTGTTCCTACAATTATATTTAAAGGAATTCCAACTATAAATACATTTACCTGTGGAATCATTCTTGAAACTATTCCAAGACTTAAATTTACAAATAACATAAATGCACTCATTGGAATTGATAGTTGTAATCCAATTTCAAAAACTTTTCCAAACATGGATATTATTTCAGGGAAAAAATGTGTATTTATAGAAAAAACTAAAGGGATATTTGAAAAGGAATTTATTATTGTCTGGAATAATACAATATGCATTTTAAATGATAAGAAGGCAAATATTCCAATTAAAAAAGATAATTGCCCTATAATAGGAGATTCTTCTCCACTTATTGGATCAAATATACCAGCCATTGCAAATCCCATTTGAAATGCAAAGAATTGACCGGCGAATTGCAAAGCCGCAATGGGAATATATGAAATTAATCCTATTAATATTCCCAGTAACATATTGATTAATAATATTGTTATTAGATAGAATACAGGTAAATCTGTAATTGTTTCATTTACTAAAGGTAATGTAATCCAGGATAGAAATAAAGCTGAGAAAACCTTTAACTTTGCTGGTATAGTTCTTGATCCTATAACTGGAGCCGAAATTGTCATTCCGGCAATTCTAAAAAATATTATAGCCCATACCCAGAAACGGGTTTCTAAAAAGGTTACCACATCCATTTTAAATCATCCCAAAGTATGTTGTTAATATTCTAAATGTAAAATCCATGATTTTTTGAGCGATCCATCCAAATAAGAGGCCAACAACTAAGAAAGTAATAATAATTTTAGGAGCAAATGTCAGAGTTTGCTCATTTATAGAGGTTATTGTTTGAAATATACTTATAATTAACCCTACAGCAAGACTAACCAATAATATTGGAGTTATAACTGTTAAAAAAACAGATATACCATCTCTGAAAATGTCAATAAAAACTTCTATAGTCAAGATTATAGACCTCCTGATGTCTGGAAGCTTCTTATTAATCCGCCAATTAATAAGTCCCATCCATTTACAAGTATAAATAGTAATAGTTTAAATGGCATTGATATCATTATTGGAGGTATCATCATCATACCCATGGATAAAAGAATACTTGCAACTACCATATCAACTATTATGAAAGGTATATAAATTAAAACCCCCATTTTAAAGGAGATTTCCAGTTCACTTAAAGTAAATGCGGGGATTAATATTTCAGGTGGTGTATCGTTTATATTTTCAACTTTTTTATTTACGCTTGAAGCTAACATAAATATGTTATCCTGATTATGGTGAGCAACTATTTCATTGATCATAAATTTTTTTACTGGTTCCCAGGTTTTTTCAAAAAATTCTGTATATGAAATTTTTTCTTCGGTGTATGGAATAACAGCATTTTGATATATGTCATTAAACACAGGTGTCATTATTAAAAATGTAAGTATTAAAGAGATCCCTATTAATACCTGATTTGGTGGTGCCTGACGACTTCCCATGGCTGTTCGTAAAAATGAGAGCACTATTACAATTCTCATAAATGATGTAAACATCATTATTAAAGATGGAGCAAGAGTTAATATTGATAATAATAACAAAATTTCCAGTGTTGGAATTAATGTGTCAGGGCCAGGAGTTCCGCCACCAATATCAATATTTATTTCAGGTATAGGAACTGGTTCTTGAGCAATACCTGTTACAAAAATTAGTAAAAATATAGCTATTATGAATTTTTTAGAAAGAAGTTTTCTCATTTTCTTTTTTCTCCCTTTTTAATGCTCCAACAAATGAATCCAGAAAATCTCTTTTTCCTTTTAGTATTTCAGAAAGTTTTTCATAATCTATTTTATCCAGATAAGCTATAGAATTATGATTGGATAATACTAAATAATAATCATCCAACACTTTTATAATATTAAGTGTCATATTATGGTCAATATAAAATTTTTTAACAACCCTAACCTTTGGTGTTGTGATTACCCCTTTGTTAATCAATTTTTTCTGGATGAATATTAATAGAAATATAAATATAACAAAAAAGAATAATAATAAAAAAGCCCAGATTGTCCAGTTGGTAAGATTAGTAGTTGTTGCAGTAGATGAAAAAGTAAGGGGCGTTTTAATCACCCCCTAACAACTTTTTGTATTGCTTCTATAACCCTATTTGCCTGGAATGGTTTAACAATAAAATCCTTTGCACCAGCCTGTATAGCTTCTATAACCATTGCCTGTTGTCCCATAGCACTACATACAATTATTTTTGCAGCAGGGTCCTGTTTTTTTATTTCTTTTATTGCCTGAATTCCATCCATTACAGGCATTGTAATATCCATTGTAACTACGTCAGGTTTTAATTCCATGTATTTGGTTACTGCATCCTGACCATTTGCAGCTTCTCCTACAACTTCCATCCCCGCTTTAGTAACGATGTCTTTTAACAACATTCTCATAAATGCAGCATCATCTACAATTAAAACTTTAATAGCCATTTATAAAGCACCTCCACAATATGTTTAAATTTTATTTTGTTTCCAATGATTCAAATAACTTTTCAAGATTTAAATATACAATAAGTCGATTGTTTATTTTTAAAACACCATTTACTTTCCCAACGAATTTACCGCTTTTTGCAGGTAAAACATCAAGTTCCTCATCATCAAAAGAGATAACATTATTTACTTTGTTTACCAAAATACCAATTTCTTCTTTTTCGTGTTTCATTATTATAATACTATCAAAAACAATATCTTCTGGTACTTCTAAATCTAATATTTTTGTTAAGTCAAATACAGGAACTATACGCCCCCTTAAATTAACCACACCTTCAATAAAGACTCTTGAGTTAGGAACAGGTGTAATTTCTTCTTTTTCTATTACCATTTCAACATAATCTACGTCAATTCCAAATTCCTGATTAACAACTTCAAAAGAAAGTATTTCCTTTTGCATTATATCACCCCATTATTGTTCGTTTAAATTGGTTATATCGAGTATCAAAGCGATTCTACCGTCACCAAGTATAGCGCCACCACTGAATTCTTTTACACTATTAAGATATTTTCCAAGTGATTTTATAACAATGTCATCCTGTCCAAGTAAATTATCAACTACAACACCATATTTTCTATTTGCTGTTTTTACAATAACAATTTTTTCAACAAAATCTTCTTCTTTTGGAGGCATTTTGAATAATTCTCTTAATCTAATAAGAGGAATTATTTCGCCTCTTAATACAAATACTTCGTTACCCTGAACAATTCTTATTTCTCCATCTGTAATTTTTTGTGTTGTATCAATGTTTGCAATTGGAATTGCATATACATAATCGTCAAGTGTAACTAATAATACCTGAATAATAGATAATGTAAGAGGTAATCTTATGGTGATTTTTGTTCCAACATCTTTTTTGGATGATATTGTAACAGAACCATTTAATGATTCTACTACTGTTTTTACAACATCCATTCCAACGCCACGACCTGATAAATCAGTGGCCTGTTTTTTGGTTGAAAATCCTGGAAGGAATATAAATGAGAATACTTCTTCATCGCTCATTGTTGGTACCATTGCAGGGTCAACAAGTCCTTTTTCAATGGCTTTGTTTGCAATAAGGTCTCTGTCTAAACCTCTACCATCATCTTCAACGCTTATTACAACACCATCGCCTTCATGCCATGCTGAAAGTTTAATAGTTCCAACTTTAGGCTTTCCTTTTTTAATTCTTTCTTCTACAGGTTCTATACCATGGTCTATTGAGTTTCTTATTAAGTGTACTAATGGATCGCCAATTTCATCAACAACTGTTCTATCTAATTCTGTATCTTCACCTTCTATAATTAATTCAACATCTTTTCCTAATTTTTTAGATGTGTCTCTAACAAGTCTTGGGAATCTGTTGAATACAAATGCAATAGGTATCATTCTTATTTTCATAACAATGTTTTGTAAATCAAGGGTGATTCGGCTTAAATTAGCTAAACTTTCATCTACTTCTTTGATTTCGTATTTTCTTAAAGTTTCAGTAATTCTACTTCTTGAAATAACCAATTCAGCCATTAAGTTCATTAATTGGTCAAGTTTTTCTATGTCAACACGTACTGATTGTAATTGAATTTTCTTCTTTTCGTGTGTGGTTGAAGATGTTTTTTGAGCAGAAGAACCTGAATTTTTTGCCTGTTTGCTGTCTTCTTTTTTATCCTCACTTTTTACCTGTTTTTCAAAATCGGAGTCTTCAAATTCATTTACGGCAACGCTGGCAATTTCAGAGATTTGCATTATGCTTTCTCTTATTTCGTCAGCTGTTTTATTTACAATAATTCCAAGTTGAATTTCAAGATCGAATTTTTCATCTTCAATATCCTGAGATGAAGGATGTGTATAGACAACTTCTCCACCAAGATCATCAATTTTATGCAATACCATAAATGCTCTTGCTGATTTTAACTGAACATCTTTATCAAATACAACAGTAATGAGATAGAATTTTAAACCTTTTTCTTTAGCATTTTCATATAGATGTTTAAGTGATTCTCTTGTAATATCATCTAAATGAGATAATTTTGATTCTGAATCTTCAGAATCCTCAGAAGTGGAAGTTGTTTCACTAACTTCTTCTGATTTTGTTTCAGAGCTTTCTCCACCACCAATTTCTGCTTTTTCTGCATATTCTGTTAATGCATTTATAAGTTCGTCAAGAGAAGAGAGATCACCTTTACCGCCATTTGATATGTCGGCAATACTTTCTGTTAATGCATCTAATGTTTTAAATAGTAAATCAATTAAATCTTCAGATACTTTTGTTTTTCCTTTTCTTATTTCGTCAAGAAGGTTTTCCATTTTATGAGAAACCTTTGCAATCTTATCAAAGCCCATAGTTCCAGCCATACCTTTAAAGGTATGCATAACTCTAAAGATTTCATTGATTTTTTCCATATCTTCAGGGTTGTTTTCTAAGTCTAACAATTCGTCATTAAGACGTTGTAAGTTTTCATTCGCTTCATCAATAAATACGCTTAAATAAACGTCCATATCTCCCATAATAAAACCTCCTAAAGGAATATTTTAATAAATCTTATTATCGAGTAGTATACAGCTTTTTCGCGGATAGTTTCTCTATCTCCTGAGAAAAAATGTTTTTCAGATAGGATCAGATCTTTATTCTTTGAATAAAAACCAAACCACACTGTACCTACTGGCTTTTCTGGCGTTCCGCCGCCTGGCCCTGCAATTCCGCTAATTGATATAGCGTAATCGGTGTTAAATTTAGAGCTAACATTTTTTGCCATTTGTTCCACTGTTTCTTTGCTTACAGCACCATATTTTTCAAGTGAATTTATATCAAGAATATTTTCTTTAATTTCATTTGAATATGCGATAATAGAACCTTTAAAAACCATAGATGATCCTGGAATATCGGTAATTATTTTGGATAAAAGACCACCTGTACATGATTCAGCAAAAGATATAGTCTGTTTCAATTCTTTTAGTTTATTATATAAATGTAGAGCAGGATTTTCGGGTATAATATAATCCTTAATTTTTTTGTTTTTATGAATTTTATCTATAATCGCTTCATTATCTTCTTTTATTATAACAGAAGGTCCTATTGATAAATTTAGTTTTGTAGAATATTTTATATCTTTTAGTTCTTTTTCGAGAATAGACATTAAATTTGATTCGGTAATTCCGTGAAATTGGATTTTGGTAAAATTTCTGGGTGTTGTCTTAAATTGTAAAAAAAAGTTTATTAGATGATTGTTAAATATATTAATAGCTTCTTTTGGAGGACCTGGTAATATTATATAATATATATCTTTTTCTTTAATCAATTGCCCTGGGGCACTTCCTAATTCATTAGGTAAAATTTTTGCATTATCAATTATATAGGCCTGTTTTTTTAGTAAAGGATTAATAGATTTCCCTGCTTTTTTATATCTTTCCTGAATTGTTGTACAGAGTTTTTCATCATATTTTAAATCTTTATTTAAAAATTTTGCAACAGCTTCCCTGGTTAAATCGTCTTCAGTGGAACCTAAGCCACCAGTAATGATAATGATATTGTTTTTTTGTTGAACAAGGAATTTAAGGCCATTTATAATATTTTCAATATTATCTGCAACATTTATATGGTAAGTTATATTATATCCTAACTGATTGAGTTTTTGAGATAGTTCTTTAACGGTAATATTGGTAATATCACCTTCTATTAGTTCATCGCCTGTACTTAAAAAGCCTATTTTAATATATATCACTCCCATATAATTCTTACTTATATTTTACCACAAAAATCGAAAAAATTGACAATAAAATTTAATTGGAATATGTAAATAGGTATGATTTTGTTATATGTGAAAAGTATCGATAATTTTTAAAAGAAAAAACTCAGATTAATCTTTTTGTGAAATTAATACAATTATGCTTTTTGGTGAAACTGGATAAAACTGTTCGTTGTAAATTTCCGGTATTTCTAAAAAGTCATCAGGACTATTCAGGTTTGTATCGATTATTCTATACCACTGTTTATTTTGAAGTTTTGGAAGTTCAAAGTTTAATGTATCGGTGTAAAAATTCATGGCTACATATATATCATTGTCTTCAGGGGTATCTGGATCATTATAATCAGAACCGCTAATCATAAAAGCAAGACTTCTGGAAAAGTATGAAAAGTCAGGATTAAATAATTTTACACCATGCCATGTTATATCTGGAATTCCATCACCTGTATAATCTCTACCTGTGAAGAAATGTTCTCTTCTAAGTGTATGATGTTTTTTTCTAAAAGTTATTAATAATTTTAGAAATCGATATATATCATTAAATTTTTCTTTTCTACTCCAATCAACCCAGTTTTTTATTGTATCCTGACAATAGGCATTATTATTTCCGTATTGAGTTCTACAGAATTCATCACCCATATATATCATAGGTGTTCCCTGAGAGAGCATTAATATGGTGAAAAAATTTTTAATTTGCTTTTTTCGTAAATTTATGATATTGATATCATCTGTTTCGCCTTCTACACCATAATTATAACTATAATTGTCGTTGGCTCCATCTCTGTTATTTTCGCCATTTTCTTCATTGTGTTTTTCATTATAAGAAACAAGATCCCATAATGTAAAACCGTCATGTGATGTAATGAAATTAACACTTACTACAGGGGATTTGTTTCCATATAAATCCTCACTTCCTGCAATTCTACAGGCTATTTCTCCGACCTGGCATTCATCACCTCGCACAAATTTTCTTACTACATCTCTGAATTTTCCATTCCATTCAGCCCAGCCTTCAGGAAATGCGCCTAAAAAGTATCCTCCTGCGGCATCCCAGCCTTCTGCAATAAGTTTTGTTCCTGAAATAATCGGATCTTCTGCAATATCTTTTAATAATGAGAGATCACCAATCCAATTGCCGTTTTGGTCTCTTCCCAATATTGCAGCCAGGTCAAATCTAAATCCGTCTATATGCATTTCTGTAACCCAATATCTTAAACTATCTATAATTAGATTTTTTACAGCTGGATGATTGCAATTTAATGTGTTTCCACAACCGGAATAATTTTCATAATACCTTTTATTATTTTTATTTAGAACATAATATATTTCATTATCAATTCCACGAAATGAAAGAGTTGGTCCCTGTTCATTTCCTTCTCCTGTGTGATTATAAACAACATCAAGAATAATTTCAAAGCCTTCTTTATGAAGTTTTTTTACAAAATCTTTGAATTCAAAAACCTGTTCTCCTATTTTTATTCCTGTGGAATAATTTCCAGTTACTGCAAAAAAAGCAAGAGGATTATATCCCCACACATCTTTTAATCTTTCACCAGTTATTGGATTGGTTCTGGCGATGGAATCTGGATTAAATTCAAAAACAGGCATTAATTCAATAGCATTAACTCCCAATTCTTTTAAATGATCTAATTTTTCAAGAATACCTTTAAATGTTCCTGGGTTTTTAACTTTTGAATTTGGATTCATTGTAAATAATCTAACGTTCATTTCGTATATTATTAAATCTTTAAAGGGTATATTTGGGCGTATATCATCATCCCAATTATATTTTGTATCGTCTATAACAATTGATTTTGTAGGACTTACAGCAGAATCTAAAGTGGAAAAAGAAAGATCGAGTAATGGAGAATTTCTATCGTATCCGTATACACTTTCTTCATCCCAGTTATATGAACTTGAAATGGCTTTTGCATAGGGATCAGATAAAAGTTTATATTTATTGAAGCGTTTTCCATTTTTAGGATCATATATGCCATCAATTCTCCAACCATAGAATTGACCATGTTTTATTCCATGTATATAAATATGCCATGTATTTCCTGTTTTGTTTTTTTGTGGATCAAGAATGAAGATGTGAGAAGGTTTTTCATCATAAAAATTTTGATATAATTCTAAAGTTACAGATTCTCCATTTTTTGAAAAAATAGCAAAATTAACTCCTCCTGGATCAACTGTTGCACCAGGTTTTGGATATCCTCTTGAAGTTTTTAATTTTACAGAAGAATCTGGATTGTCGTAATAAAAATCATTGTTTTTCATGTTTTATTATTTTTATCCTCCATAGCTTTTTTTAAGGCTTTTTTTACTTCAATATCCTCGTTTTTTAATTCTTTGATTAAATCACCTATTGTCCAGTTAACATTTACCTTTGTTGTTGTTGCAAAGATTATTCTTGGTAATCCTTCAGTGTTTTTTATTGCTTTCATTATTTTATTTATTTCCTCGCTGGAAAAACCATTTAATATTATAGTTGGCGTGTCTTTTATTTCATCATACATTTTATATTCCTCCTGTTCAATCTTGATAACATTATAATTATATCATAAATACAACATAAAGATAAATTTTTATTAAATTTCAAGTTCTTTGAAAAATTTAAGGTTTACCTTTTTAGGTAAAAATCCGGATTTTTTATCGTTTTTTTCTATTTTGCCTTCGTTGATTTTGAGAACTTCTGCCATTATTTTCTTTATTCTTTGAGTACAAAATTCACCCTGACAAAAACCCATAGATGCTCTTGTTCGACGTTTAACAGCATCGACAGTTTTTATAGGGATTTCCCGTGTTAATGCATCTATAATTTCTTTTTTGCTTACCATTTCACATCTACAAATTATTTGATCAGGAGAATCAATATTAAGCATATTATTTACTTCTTTATATGAAAGGTTCTTTTTTATTATAATAGGAGGTCTATATGGATCAAAATCATTTTTCTTTAATAATTTTAGACCAGAATTTTTCAATATATTTATCACCATTTTTGCAATAGCTGGTGAGGATGTCAAGCCAGGTGATTCTATTCCAGCAACGTTTATAAAACGTTCTTTTGTTTCTTCTATAATAAAGTCTCCAGTTGAAGGTGTAGGCCTTATTCCGGAAAAAGAAGTTAAAACTTTTCGTAAATCTATTTCAGGAACAGATTTTCTTGCGGTTTTTATTATATATTTTAATGTTTCAATATCTGTACCTGTATCGTCTTTATCGGTATTTTCATCAGCATTTGGCCCAATTAGAAGATTTCCATGATATGTTGGTGTAACAAGAATTCCTTTTCCTTTTTCTGTAGGGGTTTGAAAAATAACTCTATTTACTATTTTTCCATATCCTTTATGAAAAAGTATATATTGACCTTTTCGAGGTTTTATATAAAAATTTAGAATGCCAACCATATAAGCGATTTTATCGCTATACACTCCTGCTGCATTTATAATATATTTTGCTTTATAAGAATCTTTAGAGGTTTTTATGTAAAAGTGATCTGTGCTTTCTGATATATCCAGAACTTCGTTTTCCAGTTTTAATTCAACACCATTTTTTATTGCGTTTTCAGCTAATGCTATTGTAAACTCATATGGTGAGGTTATACCAACATCTTCAGCTAATAAGGCGATTTTTGCATTTCCGTTTATGTTTGGTTCTAAAGATAAAATTTCATCTGTATAGATAATTTTCATGTCATTAACTCCGTTTTTTAATCCATTTTCGTATAATTTTTGAATATTTTTTTCATCGTTTTCATCAAATCCTAATACTAAAGCTCCAGTTTTTTTATAACCGAAATTTAATTCGTCATTTAATTTTTCATATAATTTATTTCCTTCAACGCATAATTTTCCTTTTAATGTTCCGTGTTTTGCAGCATATCCTCCATGAATAATACCGCTATTCGCTTTTGAAGCACCATTGCTTACATCGTCGCTTTTTTCGAGTAATAAGATTTTTAAGTGGTATTTTGATAACTCTCTTGCAATAGCGCAACCTACTACTCCTGCACCAATAATGGCTATATCATACATAATTATCCCCCCGTAAATATATATTCAATTTGAAGTTTCTTTGTATTGGAAAAAATAAAAGCTTGTTCAAGCAACTTGAGTGCTAATCTTCAAAAATTCTCTTTGAAAGTAGAAAAATAATATTCTCTCATACGGCAAGAATTTTTGATCCTTGTTCTATAAAAAACACTCCTAAAAAGGTTCCTTCAGGCGGTGAAATTTCTTATAATTGTGAAAAATAAAAACTCATTCAGACAACTCGAACGCTGATCCTCAAAAACTGCTCATATACGCGGGGGCGCTTAGATTCTGCATCCCTGCAGAAGCTGCGCTCAAAAAAACATCCTGTTTTTTTGACCCTCTCCATTCGCAGTTTTTTCGGGCGTTCTTCGAGTCTTCATTCGTTTTTATTTTTCACAATATTTTTGTTGTTCCGGCTCAAGCAATATCTTCGTTTGGGAAATTCTTAGTCTTTGTTCGTATTATTTTTTTACTTTCATCTTTTCATTTATATTTAAGAAAATAGTTAGAATAATGTGAGCGAAAACTTGAAAATTTTTGAGGATTAGAATTTTCTACCGTTTGAGCGAACATTATTCGTACTATTTTCTTCACCAGTTATTTTTATTTTTTACAACTGTCCTATAATGCCTGTTGTAAAAAATCTTCGTTCTGGTTAGTTTTATTACTTCTATTATACAAC
>NZ_LBFA01000008.1:0-77834 GCF_013363265.1 Marinitoga sp. 1138 | reverse complement strand
GTTGTATAATAGAAGTAATAAAACTAACCAGAACGAAGAATTTTTACAACAGGCATTATAGGACAGTTGTAAAAAATGAAAACAACTGGTGAAGAAAATAGTACGAATAATGTTCGCTCAAACGGTAGAAAATTCTAATCCTCAAAAATTCTCGTTCCCGCCGGCCGTTGCAGACTCACGTCCATGTTCGTCTTCACTCAAAATCACACGGATGTGATTTTTAGCGAAGCAGCGCAGGAGGCGATGTTTGAGTGAATATTATTTTTCTACTTTCAAAGATAAATTTCGAGGATTAGCAACCAAGTCTTTTGAGGGAATTTTTATTTTTCTCAATCAACAACAAAAGGATAAACAAAATTTTTATTATTTAATGAAAAAAGGCGTATTTTACCTTTTATTCCATTTAATTTGTTATATTGAATTCTTATTACCTTTCAACAGGTTTTTATTTTAAAACAATAATGACTATAATTATAGTCAAGGAGGAATCTTTGTGGATATAGAAAATTTAAAATTTTATAGTGTCGCTGAAGCAAAATCAAAATTTTCCCGAGTTACTGAAGAATCCAAAAAAAACTTTATCGTTATAACAAAAAATGGAAAACCTGAATTTGTTGTAATTGGTTTTGATAAGTTTAAAAAACTTATGAATTTTATAGATGAAATAAGGGATCTTTATTTGCTTGAAATAGGAGATCCTTCGAAATATGAAGATATAAAGGATATTTTTAAAGAAATAGAAGATATTGAATAAATCGGAGGTGTTTTAAATGGCACAGGTTGTATTGGAAAATATTGATAAGATTTACCCTAATGGATTTCATGCTGTTAAACAGGCAAATTTTACTATTGAAGACAAGGAATTCTGCGTTTTATTAGGTCCATCAGGTTGTGGTAAAACAACAACATTGAGAATGATTGCAGGACTTGAAGAAATTTCAGGTGGAAGATTATTAATAGATGGTAAGGTTGTTAATGATGTTGAACCTAAGGATAGAGATATTGCATTTGTTTTCCAGAATTATGCTTTGTATCCACATATGACAGTATATGATAATATGGCATTTGGATTAAAATTAAGAAAATTTCCAAAAGATGAAATTGATAGAAGAGTTAAAGATGCAGCAAAAATTTTGGATATTGCACATCTTTTAGATAGAAAGCCAAAACAATTATCAGGTGGTCAAAGACAAAGGGTTGCTGTTGGTAGAGCTATTGTTAGGGATCCAAAGGTATTCTTATTTGACGAACCTTTATCAAACCTTGATGCTAAATTAAGGGTACAGATGAGAAGTGAATTGAAAAAATTACATCATAGATTAAATGCTACTATAGTTTATGTTACACATGATCAGGTTGAAGCTATGACAATGGCTGATAAGATTGTTATCATGAAAGACGGTGTTATTCAGCAAATAGGTTCACCACATGAAGTATACTTTAAACCAGCAAATAAATTTGTTGCAGGATTTATTGGAACACCACCTATGAACTTTATTGAATCAAAGATTATAAGAGGCGATGGAGGATTATGGGTAACAGCAGAAGGATTTAAGGTTAAGGTTCCAAAAGATTATGAAGATATGCTCGCTGATTATATTGATAAGGATGTTGTATTTGGTATTAGACCAGAAAATATTCACGATAAAGAATTATTTAAAGGTGAAATTGAAGGTGATGCAATAATTAAAGGTATTGTTGATGTTGTAGAACCTCTTGGTAGTGAAACATTATTACATGTAAATGTTGGAGGACAATCACTTGTTGCAAAAGTTGATCCAATAACAAAAGCAAAAGAAGGACAGGAAATAGAATTGCTTCTTGAAATGCATACTATGCACGCATTTGATAAGGAAACAGAAAAAGCAATTTTAAAAAAATAATATAAATTAATCCCCCGTTTTCGGGGGATTTTTCAACATATATGGAAAAATAAAATGATAAAATAAAAAGATGGAGGGATAAAAATGGCAAATGTTTTTGAGATAGAAAAATATTTAAATGAATTATTAGAAGTTGAAAAATTTAATGATTTTTGTTTTAATGGAATTCAAATTGAAGGAAAAAGTGAAGTAAAAAAGGTTGCAATAGGTGTTTCGTTTAATCTTGAATTTATAGAAAAAGCTATTGAAGAAAATGCGGATATGATGTTTGTACATCATGGTATATTTGGAAAAAACTTTTTTAAGTTAAGAGGATATTTGAAAAAACGTGTTGAATTGGTTATAAAAAACGATATGACTTTAATGGGATATCATTTACCTCTTGATTCGCATATTGAATATGGAAATAATGGACAAATTGCTAAAAGATTGAATTTGAAAAATATAATTCCATTTGATTATGGAGTTATAGGCGAGTATGAAAAAGAAATACCATTTTCAGAATTCAAAGAAAAAATGGAGGAAGTATTTCAAAGAAAAGATTTATTTATTTATAAAAATAAGGAATATGTAAGAAAAATAGCTATTATTTCCGGTGGAGCATCATATATTATAGATGCACTTGAAAACACAGATGTTGATACATTTATTACAGGAGAGGTAAAAGAACATATCAGAGATATAGCAAAAGAAATAGGGATAAACTATATAAATGCCGGTCATTATACAACAGAAACATTTGGTGTAAAAGCAATTGGAGAAATTTTAGAAAAAAAATTCGGATTAGAAACAATTTTTATTGATGTATATAATGAAATTTAATTTTATTATGATATAATATAATTCGAAATAGTATGTTTATGGGAGGCAATTAAATGAGAAGGTATGTTATTTTAATAATAATGATAATTTTTTCTATACTCTCTTTTTCGATTACCTTTATGAAAAGTAATGAAGGGTATTATGAACTTCCGTCGTATAAAAATTTTTATAATATAACCTTTAATGAAAACCTTTTTGATTATAATATGCCATTGTTAGTGGCTAATTTGATATATAAAGATAAAGAATATTATATGCCATACACTAAATATCTCTATAATAATAATGAGGTATTTGTTATGGGGATAATAAATACAGAACGTGAAATACAAAAGGATGGTTTTGTAATACAGAAAACAGATGACGTTTTGAAAAAATATTCGAAAGAAATAAGAAATTCCAATATTTCCATATTGATTTTATATGAAAATATTTCTGTACATGGAGAAATAATTTCTTCAGAAAGTACAGATATGTCAGGATTTAATGATTTTTCATTTATAATAAGAGACACAAATCCAAGGGATTTTTATGCTATAGATGAAAATGTTTTTGAAAAATACTATCAAAAACCAATTTTAAAAGATGATTATATATACTATAAAATTAAAGAAGGAGATACGTTATATAAAATTTCAAGAATTTTTGGAGTTTCTGTAGATTATTTGTTGAAAGTAAATAATCTAAAAAAACCAGAACTTATTAAAAAGGATATGTATATAATTGTGGGGAATGCCAATAATATAAAATTAAAAGGGGAATAGTTATGATTGAGAATGTATTAAAAGAGTTAAATCAGATTATTGCCAAAATAACCTTAAAAGATTTTAGATTTATTCTCGGAATCAAATTATCTGATAATTTATTTAAAATTATCTCATATTATGATTCTAAATTAAAGAATTATGATATTGCAATGGAAAATATGTATTTTTCGGTTGAGGATAAATTTAAAGAATCGCATTTTAATATAGTAAAGTATGAGGAGAGTATTAATAAACACTTTTTTGAAGGAATTGAAAATTATTTTGCTATTGGAGAATTAATAAAGTTTAGAAATAAAGATCTGGGCTTTATTTATTTTATAGTTGATCAGGCAGAAGGCAAAAATGCCATTATGAATGTAAAAAAAATAATAAATGAAAATGCAAAACAGATTTTATCTATATTATTGGATATTAAAGATGATTATTTAAAAGAATATGCTGTTGAACAAAATATAAATTCTTTATTGTATATTTTAAAAGCGCATGATGCATATACATATTATCATTCTTTGAGGATTTCTGAATTATCCCTGTTAATAGCTGAAAATTTAAAGCTTGATCAAAAAGATGTTGAAAAATTATTTTATGCATCTTTAATACATGATTTTGGTGAAATCTGGATACCTAAAAGCATATTACAAAAATCCGGGAAATTAACTCCATCTGAAATTGAAGAGGTAAAAAAACATACATATAAACTTGATTTTCTTTTTGCTGGTAATGACTATTTTTCTGAATATGTTGAGATAGCCAAATTTCACCACGAATTTCTTGATGGAAGTGGTTATAATAAAAGAATGAATAATGAAATTCCATTTTTGTCAAGAATTCTTGCTGTGGCAGAGGTTACAGATGCTTTGTTATCAAATAGGCCGTGGCGTAAAGCGCTAAGTATGGAAGAAGCAATAAAGGTATTAAGTAATATGGCGAAAATAGGAAAACTTGATAAAGACGTTGTTGATATAGTTATAAAAATAATACCGGAGTTTTATGGAGGATTATATCAAACACATACATTAAAATATAAAGATATTTATTTAAGTCTTGATGTAAATAATCAAAAAACTCTTGTAGAAGCAAAGGTAATAGATGCAAAAAAAGATTATATTACTTTATATGTTGCAACAGAAGAAGTAGAAGTTAACGGTAATATAATAAATATCTCCAATGAATATTTAACAATAGACAAATACTTTGATCTTGAGTATTATGTAAATAATATGCCTATAAATACAAAGTGTAAGGTTGTTGGAAGAAATAAATTGGGGTATGTAGCTAAAATAGATAGAAGTGTTAAAGATGATGAAAATGTTTCTATAAAATGGAATTTAACAGGTATTGGAATACCTTTAAAGAAAGTAATATTTGTAAATAAATATGTCTGGAGACTTGATAATGAAAAAGCTTTTAAAGCCCATATAGAGACAATTTCAAATAAAAATATAGTTTTTTATGCATTAAAAGAAAAGATAGACTCAATGGCTGAAACAAAAATGGTAATTAATTTTGAGGCTTTTAGCGTAAAAGTAAATTTAATAGGAGAAATTATAAATAAACAGGAAATTTTTACAGGATATTATCATTGTGATTTTAGAGTTGGAGAAATCACCGATGAAGAATATTATAAATTACTTCAGGTAATTGAATTAAGGATGCAACAGATAAAAAGTATTAAATAAAACACAAAATTATTATATGATTTAGAATTTTTTCTTAAAAAAAAAGGAATTGTAACTTTGTTTATTGACATAAAAAGCATTTAAAAGGTATAATAATTGAAGGTATAATATCAAAAAAATATATAAGGAGGCATGAAGATGAAAAGAACATATCAACCTTCCAGAAGAAAAAGAAAGAACACACATGGATTTCTCGTAAGATCAAGAACTCCAGGTGGAAGAGCTGTATTAAGAAGAAGAAGAGCTAAAGGAAGAAAAAGATTAGCTGTTTAATATGGGAGAGACATTTAAGAAATTTGAAAGAATCTATCTCAGAAGAGACTTTGACAAACTTTTTTCTTGTGGAAAGAGACATGTAAACAAATATTTTGTGGTTGTTTATTTAAAAAATGAATTGGGTTATTCCAGAATTGGAATAACGATAAAAAGGAAATTTGGAAAAGCACATAAAAGAAATAAATTAAAAAGATATATCAGAGAGATATATCGCAGAAATAAAAGTCTCTTTCCACAAGAATTTGATATTATATTCCTTCCACGAAAGACACTTTCAAAAGAATTTGATAATTTAACATTTGAGGAGATAAAAAATATTTTATTAGATATAGCGGAGAATTTAAAATGAAAAGAATATTTTTAGGGCTGATTAAAATATATAAAAAATATATCTCGCCTTATAAACCGGCAAAATGTATATATTACCCAACATGTTCAACATATACATATGAAGCAATTGAGAGGTTTGGAGTATTAAAAGGATTATATCTTGGAATATTGAGAATATTGAGGTGTAATCCTTTTCACCAGGGCGGGATAGATCCAGTTCCTGAAAAATTTGTATTTATACCACATAATAAAAATAAACAAAGGGGTGCAAAAAATTGAAAAAAGCATTATTAATTATAGGACTCTTGGTCCTAAGTATTTTTGCATTTACACAAATGCCAGAATATACAATAACAACAAAAGCTACAGAGATTTCACTGCAAATGAGATTATATGAAGTAAATTTTGATTTAAACGGACATATGAAGGATTTTAGTATTTTACAGAATAGAAGCAATACAATTTTTTTAAATATCTATAAATATTATAATGACAGTTTTGATATTTTAGATGAAAATGGTAATGAAATATTACCGGAGTCATATAAAATTACAGAAGGAAAAGACAAAGAATATGTTGAAATTACATTTTTATTTAAAAATGGTGGAGAAAAAAGTTATAAGTTCTATAATTCACCATATTATGATTTTGATGTATCGTTTAAAAATATAAATGGAAAGGTTATAATTCCTACTATCTCTTATCCAAATACAGTGGCTGTAGATAATGAATTATTAATTTCATATCTTGCGAAACCAATAAAATCCATTTTCATTTTTGATTCAAAGGATATACCAATAGAAAATAATTCCATAATGATTTCTGGTTCCAAAACATTTAAAGCATATATGGGACCAAGGAAATATGTATTTATAAAACAGGTATTTCCTGAAAAATACGATAGAATAAAGGAATTATCAAAACAGGTTGGGGCAATTAACTGGTTATGGTATATAAATTATGGTTTTGTTACATTCTTATGGTGGCTATACAAATTTACAGGAAACTTTGGTTGGGCTATAATGATCTTTACATTTGTTATAAGGTTATTGTTATACCCGCTTTATCATAGACAGACAAAATCTATGATAGAAATGAGAAGATTACAACCAGAAGTTGAAAAGATAAAGAAAAAATATAAAGATCCTCAAAGACAGCAACAGGCTTTGATGGAATTGTATAAAGAGCACAAAATTAATCCAGCAGATGGTTGTTTAACAGCGTTTATACAATTACCAATATTCTGGATATTATACGGTGCAATTAATTATTATCAGGGGACATTTGCATATAATCCACAGTTCTTAATATGGTCAGATCTTTCTCAGGGTGGATTTAAACAAAATATTTTGCTTGTTTTAATTAGTGTTGCAGCATACTTCTTTAATGCATTGCAATCAGCTACAGATAGAAAAACAGCCTGGAACACAGCATTTATGATGATAATATTCCCATTCTTATTTATAGGATTGCCAACAGGAATATTCATTTACTGGGTAACAAATGCTATATTACAGGTATTCATTACATATTACGTAAATAAAAAGAACAATATAAAAGGCTTAACCGTAAGGGAATTTTTTGGGCTTGGGCCAAAGCCATATAAAGCAAAATAGTTTTAGCATTAGGAGGTGCTCTTTAAAAATGAATATTAAGATTCGAGAAAAGGACTTTGAGGGGAAAAGTATCGATGCAGCATTTGAAGAAGCGGTAAAATTTTTTGGTGTTACACCTGAAGAAATTAACTTTGAAGTGATTCAACAACCAAAAAAAGGTTTTCTTGGGATAGGAAACAAACCAGCTATTATTAACGCTTTTTTGAATGAAAAGTATATGATTAATAGGTTAAACGAGTTTTTGGGTGATATTCTCGAAAACTTTGACGGCGATTTTGATTATTCAATTAACTTTCAGGGAAAAAATATTCTTGTAAGGCTTGAAGGAGATGGACTCGGTAAATTAATTGGAAAGTATGGAAGAACTATAGGAGCTATGCAACATATATTATCTATTTTTGTGAATAGATTATCCTCAACCAAGATAGATGTAAATCTTGATGTTGGTGAATATAGGAGAAAAAAGAAAGAGAAAATATATGAAATAGTTGATAATGCAGTAAAAAGATTAAATGAAACAAATGACAAAATAGAATTAGCTCCGATGTTTTCATATGAAAGAAGAATTGTTCATGAATATGTAAGAAGTAAATATCCTCATTTAGAAACAGAATCTATTGGATTGGAGCCATATAGAAAAGTAATAATAAAAAGCGTTAAGTCAAAAATAAAAGCATAATAAAGTTATGAAATTCAATAAAGGGGGCGTTGTCCCCCTTTATTGAATTATTATTAGTTTTTAAATTAATCTTTTTACTTATTAGACAACTTAATATGGTATAATAATGTGTAAAGGGGGAGGTGGCTGTTATGTTTATAAACCCCATGTCAGGAAGTTCTGCTCAAAAATCCGAAAATAGCAAGGTAAAAAATAAAAAATCATCTAAAAAAAGTAAAGCGTCTCGAAAAAGAAAGACAACTTTTTCTGAAATTCTTGATTTAAATGAAGCGGATATAATAAAAAAGGATCTTGAAAAATTGCTTGAAAAAATAGAAGAATATGGTGCAGAGTTTAAAAGGTCTCCAGTTGAAAGGAATCTTGAAAAATATAAAAAAAGCGTCAAAGACTTTTTGAAAAAGATAGAAAAAAATTTATATAAATTAGAATCGAAGTTAAATTTTAGAGAGAAAAATTTTTATGTTGTTGCGGATCAGGTAAATAAGGAATTAAAGGAATTAACAGATAAAATTTTAAAAAATGAGAGTGGAGCTTTTGTATATGCTAAAAAAATAGATGCCATTAATGGATTATTACTTGATTTATATAAATGAGGTGATACACATTAAAATAAAGTCACTTAATACATTTTCAGGAAGTTCTTTGTGTTTTGTCAATGGTGATATTAATTACTTATATGAAATAGTAAATGAAGTAAAAAAAGAGATTAACATAAACGATGTATATGAAATATTTCCTGAAAAAGGAAATATAAAGATTGATGATATAAGGAAAATGCAGGAATTTCTTGAATATAAACCAAATTTTTCTTCATATAAATTAGTTGTTATACATGAAATTGACAAAATGAATCAACAGGCAGCAAATGCGATATTAAAAATTCTCGAAGAACCGCCAACATTTGCAGTGATGCTTTCAACAACAACAAAATGGTATAATTTATTACCAACAATTAGAAGTAGATTATATAAAATACTCATTCCAAATTCAGATATAGGAAAAAAAATAAAAGAAAAAAATGAAAAAATATATATAGAATTTTCTTATTCTATAAATAGTAATTATAAATTGGCGAAATATATTTTTGATAATATAGATAATGAAAGTAAATTAATTGAAATGATAAACTCTTTGAAGGGATTAAAAAATCTTGAACTTGTTGAAATAATTCTTAGTGAAGATGAAGATACAGAAAAGGAATTATTAAAATACGAAGCTTTTTTTGAATTGATAAAAAGATTTGAAAATCTGGACTTAATAGAAATTCAAAGTGTAATTGATAAAATAATATCAAAAAAGAATTCTATAGCAAATAAATTAGATACAATAAAACTATTTGCCAGATTATTTCTTTCACTATATCATGATGCGTATGTATATAGACTTTCCAGCTATTGGAAAGAATTTTCTTCGTTAAAAATGTATGAGTTTTTTGGATTTTCAAATTTCAAACTAAACTTTGAAAACATATATGAAAACATTAAATGGTGTGATAACCTTACTCGTTTAAATATATCAAATTTAAACTTTGATTTAGTTATAACAACGATGTTTTTCAGGTTTTTGCATGCTTTCTTTTCAGATAAGGAGGAATAGATAATGATAAATTTAAAGGCTTTAGTATATGGGGTTGAAATAACAAAATTATCACCTATTTTATATTATGCAAGTAACGGAGAAGATATAAAAATAGGTGATTTAGTATTGGTAAATACTTCAATGGGGCTTGATGTTGGAAAGGTAATTTTAGGTCCTAAAGAATTAACCTTTGAAGAAATTGGATATGAAGTTACCACTATTTTAAGAAAATTAAATGATGAAGATATGGAAATATATGAAGAAAATAAAAAACTTGCAAGAAAGGTAAAAGAGGTTACTGAAATAAAGGTAAAAGAATTGCAGCTCCCAATGAGGGTATTATCTGCGAGATATATATTTGACCGTTCAAAAGTAATTGTATATTTTGGTTCAGATACGAGAGTGGATTTTAGAGAATTGGTAAAAGAACTTGCAAAGGAATTTAGGGCAAGGATAGAGTTAAGGCAGATAGGTATAAGAGATGAAGTAAAAATGGTTGGATCAATGGGTTTATGTGGTCAAATGACATGTTGTTCGAGGTTTTTAAGGAAATTCGATTCAATAAAAATGGAAATGGCAAAGACCCAGCAGATGTTAATAAACACAGCAAAAATTTCCGGACGATGCGGAAGATTAATGTGCTGTCTTGCATATGAAAATGATTTTTATGAAGAATCATTAAAATGTATTCCTAATGAAGGAACAACAATTGAATATGACAATGTTCCTGCAAGGGTAATTACAGTAAATATATTCTTGAAACAGGTAACCCTCCAGATTATTGAAAATAATCAGCCGGTAATGGTAAAACTTCCATTTGATTATTTTAAGAAAAACTGCAATACGGAGGAATAAAATGAAAATAATTGGCAATATATTTATTGAAATGGGTATATTGCTTATAGTTATAGGTATTATAATTATTGTTATTGGAAAATCTGGTATAAAATTAGGGCATTTGCCCGGGGATATTATCATAAAAAAAGAAAATTTTGTATTTTATTTTCCCATAACTACAATGTTGGTTATAAGTGCAGTATTAAATATAATATTTATCCTGATAAGGAGATTAAAATAAGTTAAGGAGGAAGATAAGATGAAAAAATCATTGAAAGAATTAAAAGAACTTGCAAAAATATGTAGAGCAGATATTTTGAAAATGACAACAGTTGCAAAATCAGGACATCCAGGAGGTTCAATGTCCTCTATAGATCTATATTTAAGCGTATTTAACGTTGCAAATATAGATCCAGAAAATCCATATGATCCAAAAAGAGATAGAGTTGTAATCAGTCACGGTCATACATCACCAGGTGTATATTCAGCACTTGCAAGACTTGGATTCTTTAATCCAGATGATGTATTAGCAGGGTTCAGACATCCAGGTTCAATATTTGAAGGCCATATAACAAGAGGTATCCCTGGAGTAGAATGGACAACAGGAAACCTTGGACAGGGATTATCTGCAGGAGTAGGTATGGCTTTAGCATCAAAGATAACAGGTGCAGATTATAGAGTATTTGTATTACACAGTGATGGTGAATCACCAAAGGGGCAGATAGCAGAAGCAAGAAGAACGGCTGTAAAGGAAAAATTAAGCAATCTTACAGTATTGGTTGATTATAACGATATACAGATCTCTGGAAGAGCAAGAGACGTATTATTTGTTGATATTGCAAAGGAATATGAAGCTGACGGTTGGAAAGTATTGGAAGTTGATGGGCATGATTTTGAGCAGATATTAAATGCTATTGAAGAAGCAAAAAATTATAAACTCGGTCCAACAGTAATTATTGCCAAAACAATAATTGGTAAAGGCGTTTCCTTTATGGAAAACAGACATGAATATCATGGAGCACCATTAAAAGAAGATGCTCTTGAAAAAGCATTAAAAGAACTTGGTGTTGAAAATGATATAGAAAAATATAAAGAAATGAGAAGCAAATTACCATTAATTAGAGAAAAATTAGAATTTGAAGATAATACAGTAGTAGCAGAACCTGGAACACCTATTGTTTATACAAAAGAAGATAAGATTGATAACAGAGGAGCCTTTGGTAATGCAATAGCAGATCTTGCAAAAGCAAATAAAGGTAAAGTACCTGTTGTTGCAGTAGATTGTGATTTAAAACCATCAGTAAAACTTGAAAAGTTTGAAAAGGTTGCACCAGAAAACTATGTTCAAATAGGTATTCAGGAACATAACGCAGCAACAATTGCAGGTGCAATGTCAGTTTGTGGAGTAGTTCCATTCTTTGTAGACTTTGGTGTATTTGGCCTTGATGAAACATTTAACCAACAGAGATTAAACGATATAAACCATACAAACTTAAAAACAGCAGTAACTCACTGTGGTATTGATATAGGTGAAGATGGAAAAACACATCATGAAATTAATTATGTAGGTATAGTAAGAAGTTTCTTTGATACAAAATTAATCGTTCCAGCTGATCCTAACCAAACAGATAAAGCTGTAAGATATGCAGCTTCAACACTTGGTAATGTAGTAATTGCAATGGGTAGATCAAAAATTCCTGTAATCTTAAATGAAGCTGGAGAACCATTCTTTGGTGAAGGCTATACATTTGAATATGGTAAAATGGATATCTTAAGAAAAGGTGAAAAAGTAACAATATTAACTCACGGAAGCGTTGCACATAAGGCTGTTAATGTAGCAGATAAATTAAAAGAAGAAGGAATAAAGATTACAGTAATAAACGTATCAGCACCTCTTGAATTTGATGCAGCAAAAATAAAAGAATATATTGAAAATACAGAAGTAATAATCTACGAAGACCATAATAAACATAACGGATTATTTGTAGAATTTTCAAAATCTGTAGTGGAAAATGGAATAAAACCAGCTGGTATAGAGGTATTAGGTGTAGATGATTATTCACCATCAGGAAGCAATGCATTATTATTCAAGATCTTTAAATTAGACGAAGACTCCCTTTATGAAATTGTAAAGGAGAAAATAAATAAATGATAATTAATGATCATGAAAAAAGGACAGTAAAAGCGGTAAAAAAGATAATTGGTATTGAAAATATAGACGAAGAGCTTCTATTCGAGGCTCTTTGTCATTCTTCTTATGCTAATGATTATAAATCAAGAGGGAGAGATATTAATTCAAATGAAAGAATGGAATTCCTTGGGGATTCTGTATTAAATCTCATAATAGCGGAGCATTTATTCAAAAATTACAATCTCAATGAAGGAGATATGGCAAGAGTTAGAGCCACAGTAGGGAGTGAATTAATCCTTTTTGAAGCAGCTAAGAAACTTAACCTTGGCGATTATATATTACTCAGCAAAAATGAGGCAAAGTTTGGTGGAAGAGAAAAACATTCCATTGTTTCAGACCTATTTGAGGCTATAATTGCTGCGATATATCTTTCATTGGGTTTTGAAAAAGCAAAGGAATTTGCATTAAAGAACCTAAACGAATATATTCAACAGTCAATTGAGGGGAAACTCTTTCTTGATTATAAAACAAGATTGCAGGAATTAACCCAAAAAGATTTAAAAATAAGGCCAGAATATGATCTTGTGAGACAGGATGGCCCACCCCACAATAGAACATTTGTTGTTGAGGTTAAGATAAACGGCAAGGTATATGGCAAGGGGATTGGAAAATCTAAAAAGGTTGCTGAACAACTTGCTGCTAAAGAAGCATGTGAAAGATTTAAAGGAGACCAGGAATGAAAAAGATACATTTTGTAAAAATGCAGAATACAAAGTCAATATCCCTCACAGGAAATTATTGTTATCTTAATTGTAAACATTGCAATAAGCATTATTTAGAACATATGGCAACAATTAACGAAATAGATAATTTTTCAAATATGACATCTTTATTATTAAGTGGAGGAATGAATTCAGAGATAAAGGTGCCTGTGTATAATTTCGTAGAAAAATTAAAGGAATACAAAGAAAAATATGGATTTAAATATAATTTACATACGGGATTTATGGATAAAAAAGAATTGGAAAAAATAAAAGAAATTAGCGATGCAATATCCTTTGACCTTGTTGGAAATGCTGAAACGATGTTGGAAGTATATGGTGTTGATAAATTTGAAGATATGTGGGAGACATTTGACAATCTTATAAATATGAAATTTAACGTAAAACCACATATAACAATAGGTCTTAACGGCGGTAAAACAACACATGAAATTGAAGCTATAGATAGATTATCAAAATATGATGTTTCGGATATAGTATTCCTTGTTTTTATACCAACTCCGGGATCATATTTTGAAGATAGAGAACCGCCAGAAATAGAAAAAGTAATTAAAATCTTTGAGTATGCTAAAGAAAAATTTTCGGGAATTAAATTAACCTTAGGGTGTATGCATCCGAAAGGGAGGTACAGAAGAGAATTACAGGAAAAATTGCTATATATTGCTGACAAAATAGTGCAACCTGTTCATAATACCATAAAAATTGCACAGGAAGAGAACTTTGAAATTACATGGAGCTATGAATGCTGCGTATTTTAAAATAGGAGGAGTATGAAATGGTGAAGAAGAATATTTTAGACTATAGTTATGAGGAATTAATAGAAGAATTTAAAAAGATAAATTTGCAAAAGTTTAGAGTGGATCAGGTATTAGATTGGATATTTAAAAAACATGTTTTTGATTTCTATGAAATGACAAATCTTTCTAAAGAAATGAGAAAGCAATTGGACGATTATTTTTATATATACATTCCAGAACCTGTAGATATACAGAGATCTAAAAAGGATAAAACAACAAAATTCCTATGGAAATTGGAAGATGGCAGAACAATTGAATCTGTTTTACTTTTTTATCCTAACAGGGTGTCAGCATGTATATCCTCACAGGTTGGTTGTGCATTAAAATGTAAATTCTGTTCAACTGGAGCAAGTGGATTTGAAAGAGATCTATCCACAGGTGAAATTATAGCTCAGGTACTTGCAATAGAAAAATTAGAAAATGTGAATATAAACAATATAGTTTTAATGGGTATGGGAGAACCATTATTAAATTATGATAATGTAATAAAAGCCATTAGAAATTGGAATAATAAAAAAATGAAAAATCTTGGTGCAAGACATATCACTATATCAACAGCAGGAATTGCTGATAAAATAGAAGAACTTGCAGATTTTGAGCTTGATATAAGACTTTCAATATCTCTGCATGCGGTGTCAAATTACCAGCGAGATCAGATTATGCCAATTAATTCAAAATATCCTATAGAACAGGTATTACAGGCAGCTAAGGTATATCAGGAAAAGACGAAAAATAGAGTAACTATAGAATATATAGCAATAAAAGGATTTAACGATACAGAAGAAGACGCGATAAAACTTGCAGAAATATTAAAAGGGTTAAAGGTAATGGTAAATATAATTCCGATTAATCCAAATCCGGCAGGGTTTGAAAGGCCTTCAAAAAAATTCCTTACAAATTTTGTGAAAAAACTCAAGGAAAATGGTATAGAGGCAACACTAAGAATTGAAAAGGGAACAGATATTGACGCCGCATGCGGTCAATTAAAAATGAGAAAAAAGGGTATTAAATTAAAATGAAAAATGTCTTTAGATATATAAAAAAAGGTATAAAAAATTTAATACTTTTTATTCTCGGATTAATAACAGGTGGAACAATATTTTTCCTGTTAATATTTGCTTTTGTCAATACAAATACATATGTGAGCATACCTTCGTTAAAGGGTGAAGATAGAGAAACTGCTATAAATGCTTTAAAGGAAAAAGGACTTATTCCAATTGTAAAAGGTGTTGGAGATAGTGTATTATATACGGATCCTCCTGCCAATACAAAAGTGAAAAAAGGAAGACATGTATTTATTCAATTAGGGCGTATTGAAAAATTAAAAGTACCTGATTTAATAGGAATTCCTGTTGAGGTTGCCGAAGAATTTTTGACTGAATATAAATTAAAATATAAGATTATTAAAATTTATTATCCAGACGAAAAAATTGAGACGGTAATTGATATGACGCCGAAACCAAATACACCTGTAATGGAAGGCGATACGATAATTTTAAAGGTAGCATCTTCGGAGGTGAATAAGTGAAAATAAAAAAAGGAATAGTGACTCGATTTCATTCCAATACATTGGAACTTTTAGATCTTGAAACAAATGAAAAGATAACAGCATATTTAAGGGGAAAATTCAAACTTCAAAAAATAAAACCTATTGTAGGGGATTATGTTGAATACTCAATTGATGGGGTTGGCGGTGCAAAAATAGAGAATATATTGCCAAGAAAAAATATGCTGTATAGACCTAAAATAGCAAATGTTGATCAAACAATATTGGTAACCTGTTTAAAAAGCCCAAAAGTTGATTATTTGATAATAGATAAGTTTCTTGTACAGGTTGAAAAAAATAATCTTGATTGTGTTATTGTATTAAATAAAGTAGATCTGCTTGAACAAAACGAAATAGATGAATTTATGAAAATATATTCACCATTATATCCTGTAGTTCTTGCAAGTGCAAAAAAGAATATAGGTATAGATGAAATAAAAGAATATTTAAAAGATAAGGTTTCTACATTTGCAGGAATGTCTGGAGTTGGAAAATCCTCATTATTAAATGCTATAAATCCAGGATTACAATTGAGAGTTGGAGAGATTTCAGAAAAACTTCAACGCGGAAAACACACAACTACATATACAGAACTGTTAAGCTTTGATTTTGGAGGATTTGTTGCTGATACTCCGGGTTTTGCAGCACTTGAAGTATATGATTTTGAACCGGAAAAACTAAAAGAATTCTTTATAGAATTTGATGAACATTCAATGTATTGTGGTTTTAATGACTGTGTTCATATAAATGAACCAAATTGCGGTGTAAAAGATGCTGTTAAAAATGGAGAAATCTCTGAAATAAGATACAAAAATTATTTGAAAATATATAACGAAGTGGAAGAATATAACAGAAGAATAAGGAGGAAAAGATGGAAATGAAGATATACCCTTCAATATTAGCTGCTGATTTTTTAAAATTGGGAGAGGAAATAAAAAAAGTAGAAAACAATGTTGATGGTATTCATATTGATGTTATGGATGGAATGTTTGTTCCTAATATATCCTTTGGAACCCCTATCGTTAAAGCAGTAAAAAAAGTAACAGATCTATATCTTGATGCACATTTAATGATAGTGGATCCAGATAGATATATTGAAGATTATGCGAAAATGGGAGTTCATGGTATTACCGTACATTATGAAGCAACAACACATTTACATAGAACAGTATCAAAAATAAAAGAATTGGGTTGTGATGCAGGTGTTTCATTAAACCCACATACTCCTGTATTTCTCCTCGAAGAAATATTGCCATATTTAGATAGAGTACTTATAATGAGTGTAAATCCAGGTTTTACAGGGCAGAAGTTTATTTCTTCATCTTTAGAGAAAATAAGAAAATTAAAATCTATGATAGATGAAAAGAACCTTAATGTTACCATAGAGGTTGATGGTGGTGTTGGATTGAAAAATATAAGAGACTTATATCTTGCAGGAGTTAGAGAATTTGTTGTTGGTGCTGGAGTGTTTCATCAGGAAGATTCTGCAAAAGCAGCAGAAGAATTGAAGAAGGTTGGTTTGGGAGAATGACGATATATCTTGCCACTGGAAATAAACATAAAGTAAAAGAAATAAATGAGATAAAGCCAAAAAATATTGAGTTAAGAGGAATTTTTGAAATAATAAAGGGTTTTTCTGTTAATGAAGACGGAAAAACCTTTATAGAAAATTCAATAAAAAAAGCAATAGAGGCAGCAACACTTTTAAGAATGCCGGTAATTGCTGATGATTCGGGATTGGAAATAGATATATTAAATGGATTTCCTGGCATATATTCTGCAAGGTTTATGGAAGGGAAAAGCTATAATGAAAAAATGAAATATATACTAAAAAAATTAAATAACGTTCCATACGAAAGAAGAACAGCACGATTTGTTTGTGTTGCTACATATTATGATCCAAAAAAGAATCTGTTATTCTCTGTTGAAGGAGAGGTAAAAGGTAAGATTGGTTATTCCATTTCAGGAAAGGAAGGATTTGGATACGATCCAATATTTATTCCAGATGGTTATACAATATCCTTTGGAGAATTGGGACAGGAAGTAAAGAATAAAATAAGTCATAGAAAAAGAGCATTTGAAAAGTTATTTAGGATATTGAATAATATTACAACAATAGAAAAGAACTCTTAAACTTTTTAACTTATTGTTTTCTTGACTTTTTTTGATATTTTTGGTATTATATACTCGGTTGTGAAAGAGATTGCCCCCATCGTCTAGCGGCCTAGGACATTGGCCTTTCACGCCAAAGACACGGGTTCAAATCCCGTTGGGGGCGCCAGATAAAACATGAGTGGGTGCTTAGCTCAGCTGGGAGAGCGTCTGCCTTACAAGCAGAAGGTCGTAGGTTCGATCCCTGCAGCACCCACCATTTTTAAATAGTGGCCAGGTAGCTCAGTTGGTAGAGCACTGGACTGAAAATCCAGGTGTCGACAGTTCGATTCTGTCCCTGGCCACCAAAAAATCCCCGAACTAAGTTCGGGGATTTTTTTATTCTTCATGAAACCCGCCAATTGAACGTATAGAAGCTTGTCTCCTGAATATAAGTCTATAAATTGCAGCCTGCATTCTTTCAGGTAATTCAAAAAATTTCGAAGTATATTCATTGCAATGTAACCCGGTCTTTTTTTCTATTAAAGTTGCCGGAATATATAAACTTTCGCCAAATTCTGTTATGTGAAATATCACAACATCTCCAACCTTGAATACATCATTTTCACTATTAATAGTGAAAATAATCCCTTCTGCTCCAAAAATCTTGCATTTTGCTCTTTTAAATTTTGATTTTAAAATATTTTTCATAACAGGAGTTAACTTTTCCTTTAAAAGAGGAGTTATATCGTTTTTAAATCCTATATAAAAATCAAATCCCCAGAAAACCTTTAATTTTGATTTTTTACTTATTTTTGTTTCTATAATTTTTAAAACATAACCATATGGAGTTTTTAAAATTACTCGTGCTTTTGCATATTCCGGGAAATCCTTTGTGGTAATCTTTAATTTTAATATACTATCTTTTGATATTTCGTCAAATGTTTTTGAATTAATATGAATAATATCTCCAAATTTTTTTTCTATTATTCCGGAAAATTCTATAACTTCTCCACCGGGTGCCTCATAAAAGAGATTAAGTGTTTTTGATTTTAAGATTAGATCACTAAATGATTCAGTATGAAATTCCGTATAATAAATCTTTATTGCTTCTGCAGCAACATTTACAACATCTTTATTAAAAATTTTTCCAGCTTTTTTCTCTATATCTTTAATAACAAAAGTTATGTCTTCATTTTCTGTTAAAACAATCTGTTCGTCTATATAATTTGAAATAATAAGAATGTTATCTTCTATTGAAAGGTTACTCTTTCCAAAATATCCTTTTCCATCAAGTCTCTCATGATGATTTATAGCAATATTTACATATGGTGTCATTAATACATTGCCTAAAAACATTTCTTCTAATCTATTTAAATGTATTCCTATTAAATTATTATCAGTACTGGGATCTTTAATATATTCAGAAATTGCTTTTTGTGAAACCCAGATATATCCAATGTCGTGAATTAATGATGCAATTTGAAGTTTAAAAATACTTTCTTCATCAAGATTAAGTAATGAAGCTATTATACTTGAAAGATCAGAAACTCTTAAAGAATGTTCATAAATTATTCTGGAATGGTTTCTTAAAATTGTGAGATAATTCTTTACAAAAGCATTTATAGAATATTTGCTGTATTTATCAAAATAAATTGTATCCACATTATTTTCAAAAACAGAAATAAACTTTCTAAAAATATTCTTTTTTTCTTCATCGAAAGAAAATTTTTCTTTTGAAATAATATATAAAAATCCATAATTTTTTTCTTTTGAAGGTAATCCATATAATTTCAAATAGAATTCATTAAGCTGATCATTTATTAAAAATGAAAATTCATTTGAATAAGAAATCCTGAAATTTGACTCTTTCTTCTCAAAAAAAGAGTCAAATATTTTTTCCGGTATTTTAAACACAATATCTTCTGATTGTTTAAAGTAGAATTTTTTTAAATTATTGTATGTAAATATATTTAAATAATTATGATTTTCAAGTCTTAAAGCAAAACCAATATATATTTCATTATTAGAAAATAATGATCTTGAATATATGTTTAAAGCGTTTTTTAAAACGTCTAATTGTAAAATAACTATCACCTTCTTTATTTAAGGTGTAAATATTTCAATCTTTTAATCCTCCCTGAGTTAATCCGGCTATAATATATTTTTGAGCAACAGCAAAAACGATAATAGTTGGCAAAAGCGCAATAACTATCCCTGCTGCCAATACATTCCATTGAACGCCTGCTTTTGAAACAATAGAATATAAACCAACTGGAACAGTATATTTATCCGATGTATTTAAAAACATAACAGCAGTAAATAATTCATTCCAGTTATTTACAAAAGAAAAGCTTAAAATAGCAGATAATCCTGGCAACATTAAAGGAATTGTTATTTTAAATAAAGCTTCTATTTCATTGCATCCATCAATTAAAGCAGCTTCTTCGAGGCTTTTTGGAATTCTGTCAAAAAAACCTTTTGCCATAATTGTACTAAATGCTGCACCAAAACCACTATATACAATTGTTATACTAATTAATTTATTAATCAAATGAAGATTGGAAAACATAACATATTGAGGAACCATAATCAGATATGTTGGTATCATTTGCGAAAAGAATAAAAATAAGGTTATTGCATTTCTAAATTTAAATTCCTTTCTTGAAAGTATATATCCGCTCAGCATGGCAAAAACAGTTGAAATGGAAGATGCAGCCAATGCAACAATAATGCTATTTGAAAAATACTGTTTGAAATTAACAAATTGAAATAACTTTTTATATCCATACAATGATGGATTATTTGTCCAGTATTTTATTGGAAATGTATATAATTCACTAACAGGTTTAAAAGAGGTTAAAATAATCCAGTATAGTGGAAATAATGCAAAAATAGCAAACAGTAATAACAATATAAATCGTAAAATCTTAACCTGCTTTTTCTTTTTCATAGGCTAAACTCCTTTTTAGAGGTTAATTTTAGGTACATCATTGTATATATGAATAATACGAGAACGATAATTACTCCATGTGCAGCAGCTTTGCTGTAATTTGATTCATAAAATACTACATTAATCATTTTTACAGAAAGGATTTCCGTACTTCCAGCAGGTCCTCCTCTTGTCATACCGTAAATAACATCCGGAAAATTCATAACCCATATTATTCTCAATAACACGGTATTTACAATAGTTGGTTTTATATATGGAATTGTAATATGAAAAAGTTTTGAAAAATAACCAGCTCCATCAATTTCAGCAGCTTCATATAAAGATTGTGGGATTGATTGTAAAGCTGCAAGTAGCATAATTGCAAAAAAGGGTATTCCATACCATACATTTACTAATATAACAGAAAACATTGCAAGTGACGGATCAGAAAGAAAATTAAGCCCTTCTTCAAGAATGCCGGTTCTAATTAAAATATCGTTTATTACACCAAACTGTCCATTAAGAAGCCATGACCATATTAAACCTATTGCAAATCCAGAGATAGCCCATGGGTAAAATACAAGTCCGGCGTATATTCCTCTACCTTTAAATGGTTCTTTCATTAAAAGTGCCAGTATAAAGCCAAAGATCAATTGAAAGAATACAGAAAAGAAAATCCATTTTATGGTATTTATCACTATGTCCATATAAAAGAAATCGGAAAATATTTCCCGATAATTTTCAAAACCAACCCATTGAATATTTCCAAAATTAAAAAGAGAATAATTTTTAAAAGAAAGCAAAACCCCACTTATAGTGGGGTAAAGAATTATAAATGAAATTAAAGTAATTGTTGGCAACAACATAAGAATAATAAATCTTTTACTATGTCTTTTCATATAATCACCGTCATATTTAAATTATTTTAAACCAGCCTTTTTCCAGAAATCTGTCCACATTTTTAAACATCTAACAACTGATAATTTTCCAAGCAATACCTGTTGCATAGTTTTTTCCTGATATTCATTCCATTTTCCCCAGCTTTCGTTATCAAGTGGGTATTGTGTAAATTGATAATGTTCAGAATCTTTAAACATTTCTGTCCAGCCTTCAAATACATCTGAACTGAAGTAAGAATCATATTTATATACTGATTTTAATATTGGTAATGCACCATAACTCTTGCTCCAGTATCCGTTCATCTCTGCGGAACTTACAAATTTTATAAATTTCCAAGCTAAATCCTTATGTTTGGAATATGTTGGAATTCCCCAACCAACAAAACCAAATGTAGGATAAGCTTTTCCATATTTTCCAACAGGTAGTGGAGCTGTTTTATATTGTCCAGGTTTTAACATTTCGTTGAGCATACCTGTTGTATCTGGATCCTGGAACAATAATGGAGTGATACCTGAAACAAATGAATTAACTTGTTCATCCCAACCCCAGTTAATAGCATCTTTAGGAGCTGTATCCTTATATAAACTTACATAGAAATTCAAACCTTCAATAGCTCTTGGATCTTCAAAAATAATTTTTCCACTTTTTGTCAGATACATATTATCTGGATCAATATCATCAAAGAATGATGTAACCACAAGATCTATAAATGATGTTGGGTATCCTTTACCCCTAAAATCAAAACCATATTGATTCTTTGAAGCTTCTGTCAATTTTTTTGCCATATCATACATTTCTTGCATAGTTTTTGGATAAGTGTTAAAACCGTATTTTTTAAGTATATCTGGTCTATAGAATAAAGTTTTTACATAAATACCATGAGGTAATAGATAAGGGGTATTTTTATATATGCTTGCTGCTTTTAAAACACCATCTATTAAATCACCTTTCTCAGGCCATTCATTGATATATGGAGTTAAATCTTCCAATTTGCCCATTGCAGCAAGAGTACTTAAATTCCAGTCGCCTATTTCAACAATATCAAGTGGCTGTTCTGTACTTACCATTAAATTAATTTTCTGATAAGCAGTTTCATATGGTGGGGATATTACGTTAATTTTTACACCAGGATTTAATGTTTCAAACATTTCTATAATTTTATTTAGAGTGGGTGTTCTCCAAGGACTTGAAAATGCTTCGATTAAATTTAAAACAACGGTATCTTCAGCAATTAAAAAAACGGAAGTAATTAATAATACCAATACCAAAAACAACTTTTTCATCAAAACTCCCCCTTTATGTAAAATTAGTTTCACTAATATTATACCATAACTTTACAAAAATTATAACAAAATCTAAAAACTATAAATTCATTAAAATGTATAGATATAATGAGGAAATTAAAAGTCCAAAGACAGCAATCTTCATTCCAATTTTCATAAAATCGAAAAACTTAATCTTTCTATCAAAGTTACTTTCAATCATTCCAACAATAACCATATTTGAAGCTGCACCACTAATAGTTCCATTCCCTCCAAAACTTGCTCCTAATGCCAATGCCCACCATAACAATTCACTATGTGGAAATGTACCAATTAAAGAACGGATTATAGGAATAAATATTGTCACAATAGGAACTGCCCCCATAAATGCTGCCAAAAATCCGGAACTCCATAATACTATTAAGAGCAATAAATATGGATGTGAAATAAAGTTATATATTAGATTCGTTATATCCTCTATAACATGAACATCTTCTAAGGCCTTTACAATGGCAAATAATCCAACAAAGAAAAACAACGTATCCCATTCTATTTCATGCGATATTTCGTCAAAGTCCATTTTTGATATTAATAACATAATTGCACCGCCGGTTAAAGCAATTAAGGCTGCTTCGTAATCGAGATATTCATGTATAAAGAATCCAACAATTACCAGAGCAAAAACGATTAAACCTTTCTTTAAAAGAGGATAATTTACAATAGCCTTATTAGGATCTGCTTTCATAAGATTATCCAGTTTGCTTTTTTCAACATCTTTAAGTTCTTTATGAATATTCAAAAAGTATATTATAGATAAAAAGAGAACAATAAAAGAAGGAATGGACATTACAATTAAAAATTCCAGAAAGCTTTTTCCTGAAGCGCTTCCTACGAGGATATTTGGTGGGTCACCTATCATTGTGGCTGTACCGCCAATATTTGCAGAAAATATCATAGGAAAGAGAAAGGTTTCTGGTTTAACTTCAATTTCCTGACAGATATAAATAATTACAGGAGAAAAAAGAATTAAAGTCGTTACGTTATCAAGAAAACTTGAAAGTATAGCAACTGCAAGCATTGTAAAAATAAAGATAGAAATAACATTTCCGTTGGATTTTTTGACGATGTATATAGCGATAGCCTGAAACAAACCTGTTGTTTTTAAAATTCCCACAATAATCATCATTCCAAGCAAAATTCCCAGAGTGTTAAAATCGATAAAATCACCGGCATTTGAAACCCTGAGAGTATCAGAAACCTTTACAAGTGAAATTAATAATCCCATACTAAATGCAACAACAGCTTTATTTCCCTTTCCAAAGATAATTAGATAGTAAGTAAAAAAGAAAATAATCAAAGCAATAACTTTTGGTAGCATAAAATTCCCCCTAATTTTGTGAGTTGGATTAATTTTTCCATAATTAAATTATAGGAAAATATTAACACTAAGTCAAGGGGAGGTGAATTTAAAAATTAAAATAGTTAGATATACGAATATTTGTAAAATAGAGAAAAAAATAGTATAATTTATATGTATTTCATATTTATATTCTATATAAATAAAAGGAGGATGTTGCCATGAAGATGTTTCATAGATATCTACTTTATTTTTTGATTATTGGTCTTTTACCTATTCTTGCGCTTTTTCTTGTTGTATTAAATGGAAATAAGAAAGTAATGCATTTTAATTCCCAATCACGTTATGAACTCATTGAAAGTTCAGTTTCAAGGTTTTTTCAAAATGAATTTGAACAATTATCGGATATTGCAAAGAAATATGCACTGGATATTGAATTAAAAGAAGCACTAAAAAACGAAGATAGAGAAAAGGCAAAAGAAATTCTAGTAACAGCATTTGAAACTCTGAAACCTATTGGAATAAAGGTTCTTGAAGTTGAGGATAAAAATGGAGTGGTATTTTATAGAGGACATCATCCTGGAAAATTTGGAGATAACAAAAGTGAAGTTGTAGGTGTAAAACTGGCATTACAGGGAAAAGCAAACTATGGATTTGATTTTGGAAAAAGTGGATTTGGATTAAGAACTTTTGTACCAATAATGGATAATGGAAATGTTATAGGTGTTGTTCAAACTGGAATTCCATTTTCAAAAGAATCATTGGATTTATTTAAAAAGATGCTAACAACAGATATGGCAGTTTATACAAAAGATGGGTTATATGCAACAACAAGTGATGAATTTACGCTTAATAAGGATAAAATTCTACCGATATTCAATGAAATTGGTGATAAAAAATATGAATTAATACATAGCGATAAAAAAGGAATTTCATATTTAGTATTACCTTTAAGGGAACCAAATGGTAATTTAATAGGTGTTTTAAGTGTATTAGTAGATACAAGAAAAATAGATACATTAAATTCTAAAATAAGAGGAACTATAATATTAACTATTTTTATTACTTTCATTCTTGTAATTATATTTGCATATATAATTACAAAAGCACTTCTTAAGAGAATAAATCATCTCATTGAAGGCCTTGAAAGAATGTCTGAAGGCGATTTAACAGTAGAATTAATTGATCATGGTAAAGATGAAATGAGCCATGTATTTAAAAGATTGGAACAGATGATGGATAACTTTAAAAGTATGCTAAAAACAGTAATTGAAACAGGATATGAGCTTGATAGCTCTTCAGGGAAATTAATAGAAGTTGCACAAAAAACAGAGAAAAATGCTGTATTTTTCCATGATGAATCAGCAGAAATAGAAAAAAATACAAATGATGTAGCTTCAGCAATGGAAGAAATAACCTCTGGTGTTGAAGAGATAGCATCTTCTGCACAAATGGTATCAGAAAATGCTCAGGAGTTATCAGCAATTGCCAGTGAGACAATACAAAATGCAGAAGAAGGCACAAAGAGCTTAAAAGAAATAGCAGAAATTATAGAAGAAGCTGTAAATCAGTCAAAAGTTACAGAAAATAAGGTTGAAGAACTGTTGAAATTAGCGGAGAATATAGGTGAAATTGTAGAAACAATTAATACAATAACAGAGCAAACAAACCTGTTGGCATTAAATGCAGCAATTGAAGCTGCAAGGGCAGGAGAAGCAGGAAAAGGTTTTGCTGTTGTTGCTGATGAAATTAGAAAATTAGCTGAAGAAAGTAAAAAAGCAACTGAAGAGATAGCCCAGATATTATCTCATGTACAAAATGGGGTAAAGGATGTTAATGGAGCCACATTAAAAACAGTAGATATAATAAATCAAATAGAATCTGGAACTCAAAAAGTTAATGAAAACTTTGATGTAATACTTGAAAAAATCGAAATAATTAATCAAAGAGTTGAAAGCTTAACAGCAAGTTCTGAAGAGCAAAGTGCATCAACAGAAGAAATGGCTGCAGCAATGGATAAAAGTATGAAAACAATACTTGAAATATCCAATAAAATAAGTGAAATAACAAGATTCTCACTTGAACAAAAAGATGATGCAAAGGTATTAAATTCAGTCTCTCAGGAATTAAAACAGCATTCAGAAGCATTAAAAGAAAACATAAAGAAATTTAAAATATAAAAATTAAAGGCGCGGTGAATTTCACCGCGCCTTTAATCATCTAAATTAATTTCGAACTTATCAACGAGTTTTTTGGTTAATTCAATCTCAGAAGGAGATAACTCTCCAAGTACAACTTCTTCTTCAAAAACGTCTTCAAACCCTTTTTTGAATGCATTTGCCATTTCTTCGCAATCTACAGTTCTTCCAATAAGCGTATTAATATCAATAACCCTTTTTTCAAGATGTTTATAAAGTTTTTCCTTTTTATCTTCAGGCATTTTAAATAGATTAACATAATCCCTTAAAGGAAAGATTTGTGGAATTGAACCATGTTGCAATACATAACTTTCATTTCTATATTGAGCACTTCCAATGAATTTCTTTTTATCTACGGTAATTTCATAAATAGATGGTGCATCATAACATGCAGGAGTGTTGTTATGATTATTCTTATTCTTTTCCATATCGCATTTTATTCCTAATTCTTCCATACTTTTAATTAATGCCTCGGCTATTACTTTATAACTACCCACAACGCTTTTTGGCAATTTGGGATGATCTATATTTGCCGCAAAGAGATAGGTTATTTCTTTGTGATGCAAAACAGCACGTCCTCCGGTGGGTCTTCTAACAAGATCGATATATTTTTTCTTTAAATAGTCAATGTCAATATCTTCTATTTTTTGAAACCTTCCAATTGAAAGCGTTGCTAAATTCCAGCTGTATAGTCTAATAGTTGTTGGCTGTACTTTTTTGCCAACGTGTTTTGCAATAGCTAAATCACAAGCCATATTCCAGGAACCCATATGATAAGTATCAATAATAAGCCTGATCATAAAATACCTCCCAAAGGTTTTCTTACAGCCATACCAACTTTTCGTGGATATTTTTTAGGCGTCTCTATTTCTTTTTTCAATATGATAAAGTATCTTTCCTTATCAAACAATTGATAATTAATTTCTTTTTCTATTTTAAATCCTATTTTTTCTGCTGCAATTTCAAGATATTTTTTTTCTTCAGTAATATATGTTGGACCTTTATATAGGAATAACATTCCACCTATCTTTAAAAGAGGCGCTGCATACTCAAGAAGTATATCGCTTCTTGAAACAGCCTTGGCAGTTGCATAATCATATTCTTCTCTATGTTCTTTGGAAAATAACTCTACACGAGAATTAACAGAATTTGCATTATTGATATTGAGAGTTTTTATAAAATATTTCACGGCATTTATTTTCTTTTCAATGCTATCGAGCAAAGTAAAATCAACATTGTTATATATAATGCTTAAAGGAATTCCAGGGATGCCACCACCTGTGCCAATATCAATCATTTTCATATTATCTTTTAATTGATAATATTTTTCAAAAGGAAAAATACTATCAATTATCAAATGTTTTGAAGCCTCTTCTTTATCTTTTATTGCTGTAAGATTAACGGGGTAATTTATTATTAACTCAATAAAGGATTCCAGCTTTTTATATGAATTTTCATTCAAGAAAATTTCATATTTTTCAAGAACTCTCAACATAAAATTCATTGACTAATACCTCCTGATGTGGTATAATAATTCTCGGAGACGTAGCCTAATTGGCTAAGGCGTCGGTCTTGAAAACCGATGGGGTTGACGCCCCGTGTGGGTTCGAGTCCCACCGTCTCCGCCAATAATAAACCGCCCTTAATGGGCGGTTTTTGGTTTATTTTACGGAGCCAAATCTGCTTAATGGCCATATTCTTAAAAAAGGTCTTCCAATGATATTTTTTCCTGGTACTATCCCAAAATATCTGCTATCAAAACTTTCTGTTGTATTATCTCCCATAAAGAAATAGAATCCTTCTGGAAGTATAATCTTAACATGGCCGTTTTCTTCAATGAAATATTTATTATAGTCTATTTTTGCAAGATATTTTTCATAATATGCAGTGTAATCTAACGTTTTATTGTAATATCTAAAAGCACCAAGATCAAACATAGGCTTTCTTAATTCAGTGAACTCACGATATATATCGCTGCTATATCTTTCAGGATATGCCATATATTTATAATAATTCTTTGAAGCAAAAATACCGTCTATATAATAATATCTGTTTTCAAATCCTTCTGGAATCTTTCCATTAACATATAATCTTGCCACTGAATCTTTTACACTTTTTGGAACTTTGTCGGCACCGCCATAATAATTTATAATCTTTTCCAGCCAATATGGGAGTTGAAAATCTTTATCATTTTTTATTTTTTCCCATATTTCAGTATCAGGAATTAATTCTAATGTATCTCCTGGAGTACCTACAAGCCTTTTTACATATTTTACATGACCATTAAATTCCTTTGGAGCAAATGAATCCATAAATTTATCAAATGGACCAAGTTTTTTTTCTGCACTTTTATCAACAAAAGGTGTCCAGAAAACTATTATATCTCCTTTTTGAGGTTCTTTATAATCATATGTAATTTTTTCAATGAATAAACGGTCCAACTCCTTTATGGTAGGCACCATAGAAGGAGTTGGAACCATCATTGTTTCAAATACAAATAAACGTATAATTGTTCCGAATATTACCGCATATATGAGTGCATTAATCCACTCATAGGTTTCCTTTTTTATTTTTTTCTTTAAATCGTCGTTAGGCAAGATCAGTCCCTTCTCTCCTTGATCTTAATCTTACCTCTGATATTTCTTAAGTAGTAAAGTTTTGCTCTTCTTACTTTACCTTTTCTTACAACCTGAATCTTTTCAATTGCTGGTGAGTGCATTGGGAATATTCTTTCAACACCTATACCGTTAGCTCCAATTCTTCTAACAGTGAATGTTTTTCCCATTCCGCCACCTTTGATTTTTATAACAATGCCTTCATAAGCCTGTACTCTTTCTCTTCCGCCTTCAACAACTTTAACATAAACTCTTACTGTATCTCCTGGTCTGAATTCTGGAATGTCTTCTCTTATATATTCTTTTTCAATGGCTCTGATATACTGATCCATGTTAAACCCTCCTTGAGTATATTTTTATTCTTATTTTTCACCAAATAATCTATCAAGGGTTATAGCTACAGCTGCTCTAACAGATAAATGATTAAATTCTGCATTTCCCCTGATAGGTTCAAGTTCGTAGTCACAAATTAACCTGATTTCCTCTGGCATGCCCCAACCAGTTCCAAATAGTATTAAATGCGGTTCATCATTATTAAATATTATCTCACTAATTTCTTTAAAACTCTTTGTTCTTTCTCTGATCTTTGCTGAAGTAAATATAAGCTTTGGCTTTTTACCTTCTATTTTTTCTATATCTTCTATTACATCTTCGAGATATCCTTTTAGCTTTACAATAGATAAAGCGTCATGTCTGTTAGGATTATATTGTTTTCCGAAACCCTCTGTCCAATATTTTAGAACATTTTTTACTATTTGTTGTTGAGCTGGTAGGTTTGAAACTACATAATAATTTTTAATATTATATGTTCTTGAAGACCTTGCTATATCGTGGATATCAAGGTTTGTAATAGCTGTTGAGATGATCTGGCCTTCACGTCCTAATATAGGATAATGAATTAAAGCTACATAAACATTATTTCTCATTAGAAATCAGCTCCCTGATTATATTAACAAGAACCCTTTTTTCAAATTCATCAAGGTCATGTTTTATAAATAAATCCGGTCTTTTTAAAATTGTTCTTAATAGACTTTCCTTTTTTCTATATTCGTCAATCTTTTTGTGATTTCCGCTTAATAAAACTTCGGGAACTTCCATGCCTCTATAATTACGGGGTTTTGTATAATGGGGATGATCGAGCAAAGTATTGTAGAAAGAATCATTCTTAACGCTTTCTATATCCCCAACAACACCCGGTACAAAACGCAATAATGCATCAATCATCAACATTGCTGGAAGCTCTCCACCAGTTACGACGAAATCGCCTATTGAAAGTTCTTCATCAACTATATTCATAACTCTTTCATCAATACCTTCATATCTTCCACAAAAAAACACTAAATTCTTTTTTTGTGCTAATCTTTCTGCATCACCAGTATCAAAATGTTTTCCTTGCGGTGAAGTTAAAATGATATATGGTTTTGTTCCTTTTTCTTCGATGTATTTATCGTAAAATTCAAAGAATGGTTCTGGTTTCATTACCATTCCAGGACCGCCACCATATGCATATAAATCAGTTACTTTATGTTTATCTTTTGTATAGTCCCTTAAATTATGTGCCTTGAAATGTACTATCTCATCCCTTATAGCCCTTGAAATAACTCCAAAGTCAGTTAGTGCTTTAAACATATCAGGGAAGATAGTAACAACATCAATCTCTATCTTCGGTATCATCTTCATACCATTCCAATCTCTTTACTGTAATATCATCTTTTTCTTTATTAAAAGAAATGAGATTTTCTTTTAATAAAGGATATAAGGTTTCGTCTTTTTCATATTTGTTTATTTGATTTTCAATGATCAAAACCTCATTGGCACCTGTTTCGAGAATATCCTTTATTTTTCCAATATATTCTCCATCTTCATAATAAACATTCTTGCCAAGAAGTTCAAAATAATAGAATTCATCATCATTTAATTCCGGTAATTCGTTTTTATTTATATATATTACAAAATCCTTATATCTTTGTGCGCTGGCTATATTTTCCACACCAGCAATCCTGATAATATACAGTTTATTTGCTTTTTTTATTTCGGTTATCTTTGCATACAGAAATTTTCTTGTTTTAGGATTGTATAATAATACATCTGTTAAATTTTCAAACAAACTTTCCTCATTTGATAGAGGAAATAATTTCATTCTTCCATCTAATCCATGAGTATTGGATATTTCACCAATAGCTATTCTATCCTTCAAGAGGTCTTCTAACCTCTTCATCTTATCACCTGATTACCTTTAAAAGGAATTTAGTGTTTTCGTCCTTTTTAGCAGCTGTTAATAATGTATTTATTGATTTAATAGTTCTTCCGTCTTTACCTATAATTTGTCCAACATCTGCTGGATCTGTATGTATTTCAAATATTATTTCATCACCGTTTTTTGATTCAGTAATCTTAACAGCGTCAGGATTTTTTACTATTCCTTTAATTATGGTTTCTAATAATTCTTTCATTTATATGCCTCCTGTGGCATTAAGCTTTCTTTTCAAATTTTATTTCGTGTACCTTTTTCATTACTCCAGCTTTTGATAATATTGATCTTGCTGTTTCTGTTGGTTGTGCACCTTTTAAAATCCATTCTACAGCTTTATCAACATCAACTTTGAAAGTGTCGTTTTCTCTTAGTGGATCATAAAATCCTAATGATTCAATATACTTTCCACTTCTTTTTTCCCTTGAATCAACTACTACAATTCTGTAAAAAGGTCTATGTCTTCTTCCCATCCTGTTCAATCTTATCTTTACCATGCTAAAAATACACCTCCTGAGTTTTTTAGTTTTTTATTTTAATTTTCTAATTAAAATCCAAATGGCATTTTTCCAAATAAAGACTTTTTATTTTTCATCTTTTTTACCTGCTTCATCATCTTTTTCATCTGTTCATAAGATTTAAGAAGCTTATTTATATCCTGTAAAGTAGTTCCGCTACCTTTTGCAATTCTCTGTTTTCTTGAATAATTTATAATTCTTGGCTTTCTTCTTTCCTCTTTTGTCATAGAATTTATTATAGCTTCAATCTTTTTCAATTCTTCTTCACCTTTGTTAAAATCTATACCTTCTTTTGGAATTCCTGGTATCATTTCAAGAATTTTTGAAAGAGGACCTAATTTTCTTATTTGTTGAATCTGTTCAAGAAAATCATTTAAATCAAATTTTCCTTCAAGAAACTTATTAGCAGCCTCTTCAGCCTTTTCTTTATCAATTTCAGTTTCAACCTTTTCAATTAATGAAAGAACATCACCCATTCCAAGAATTCTACTTGCATATCTATCTGGATAGAAGAGTTCAAGGTCATCAACCTTTTCACCAACACCAACAAATTTAATAGGTTTGTTAGTTATCTGTCTAATGGAAATGATAACCCCGCCTCTTGCGTCACCGTCAAGTTTAGTGACAATAAATCCATCTAATTCAAGCCTATCATTGAATTCTTTTGCGGAATTAACAGCATCCTGACCAATCATTGCATCTACAACCATTAAGATTTCATCGGGTTCAATGAGTTTTTTTATTTCAACTAATTCATTCATCATTTCCTCGTCTATATGTAATCGACCGGCAGTATCGAGTATTACAATATCATGCAACAATTTTTCTGCATAGTCCATAGCTTCTTTAACTATATTTACAGCATTCTTTCTATCGCCGGTAAATACAGGAACACCAATGCTTTCGCCTAACTGTACTAATTGATCAATAGCTGCGGGTCTGTAAGTATCAGCAGCAACAAGTAAAGGGGACTTTCCCTGTTTTTTAAAATATTTAGCAAGTTTTGCTGCATGTGTAGTTTTACCGCTTCCCTGAAGCCCTACAAGCATTATATAACCAGGTCTTTTTGAAATATTTAACTTTGGTTTTTCATTTCCACCCATTAATTCGATCAATTCATCTCTAACAATTCTTATAAATTCCTGGTCAGGGGTTAAACTTTCAAGAACTTCTTTACCAAGAGCTTTTTCTTTTACTCTTTCAACAAAGTCCTTTACAACCTTATAATTAACATCCGCCTCAAGAAGAGACATTTTTACTTCTCTAACAGCATCTTTTATATTTTTTTCTGATAATTTTCCCTGTCCTTTTAAGTTTTTAAAAGCTTTTGATAATTTTTTTTGTATGCTATCAAACAAAACAGACACCTCCGGCGGATTACTTATAAATCTATAAAAAATAAAAAAATATCGTAGATTATAGCTCCATCCCCTTTTTGCTATAATCTTTTATTAGTTTAGATATAATCCTTATTTAATGAATTAACATAAAAAATACATGTCTAGTATACTATAAAAATTCTTTTTTTTCATGAATTCTATTGAACAAAATGTGAGAACCTGGAAAATTTAATGTTACAATTTGATTTCTATAATAGAAAGAAAAATTTAATTCATTCTCAATGAAGTATTTACATTTAAAAGAGGTATAATTAAAAAAATCCATCTCCCTAACCTCTGAGAGATGGATACTTGAAATTTTACGAACTATTATTGATTCATTGCAAGGAATTTCCATAACATTATTGATATTTTTTATTTTTGCTTTAATAGCTTTTGTAATTACGAAAGCTTTTGAAAATAAAAAATCAGAAAATTAGCATATATAAAAGATGAGTAATAAACCCGGCAAGGATACCGGCAATTGTATGAGAAAGAATAGCTTTACTTGCAAGTTTTCTTGCTTTTAAAGAATCCATCATTGCAATATGTGTTGAAAGATAGCCGCTCCATGTCATTCCTATTGAGGTTAAAACCGCAATATCATTTGCGGTTATGGAGTTTGATTCAATAAATCTTGGCACTAAAGCCAATGCGGCACCTGTTGAACCAAGAGATGTCAAAGGAAATGCGATTAACTTTGGTGATTTAAATCCAAAAAGGAAATTTAGTATAAATTCCAATCTTTCGCCAATCCACTGTAAAACAGGAACACCTTCATAAGGCAAACCTTGATATCCAATTGAAGGATCTTTTGGACCGTTTGTGAACATCATAACCATTGTACTTATAATTAAAACGCCAGGTATTATAGAAAGTCCAAGATCAACCCCAACTTTTCCACCTTCAAGCAAAGCATCTATTAAACGTGAAACATAACCACCTTTTGTTGCATTCCAGTAATTTACATTTTCCGTTCCGCTAAAACTTTCACTATTTTTATAATATTTTTTAGTATAAATTGAAAAAATTCTTACACTTATAATACTTCCAATTACAGCGCCCAAATTCCCTAATAATACAGGACCTACAAGATTTGTTCCCATATTAGAAGATTGAGCAATCATAAATGTAGTAACTATTAAACCCATTCCAAAAGAAGTCCCTAAATTACATAATAAGGGAATCTGCCATTTTTCAAAATACTTTACAAATTGCTTATCCTGGGCAAGGGATAAAATAGCTGGATTGTCAGATAGATATGTTGTTAAAATTCCAAGTGAAGCTGCACCTGGAAGGTTGTAAAGAGGGCGCATTAATTTTGATAATAATTTATTCAATAGATATACAACGCCAAATTCTGAAAGGATGTTACCAAAAGCGCTTGTTAAAACAGCAACTGCCATAATAAAGAAAACAGTATTCAACAATAGATCATGTGCTGTAGACATTAGAGTTTTAAAAAAGTTGCTAACCCCCATAATATTCATTACAGGAATAAAAATGATAAGGGAAATAATAACAAAAAGTATGGGTTCTAAAAGATTGGTTTTTTGAACAATTTCTTTTTCTTCCATTTTATTCCTCCATATCTATTGAATTATTAAACAAATTATATTATAATAAATATGAAGTTTTTTTCAAACATTAAAAAAGGCAATTTTAAGTTTTCGATGCTAATTATTTATGATATAAGGCAATTAACATTTTAAATTTAATTATACCTTCAAATATAAATAACTTATTTCTGATATAATATAAATGTAACGGAGGCGTGTTCCGAATTGGCTAAGGAGCCGGTCTCGAAAACCGGTGAGGATAATATCCTCGTGTGGGTTCGAGTCCCACCGCCTCCGCCATTTTTTTATATATTCAAATTTTTATTGGGAGGGTTTATGATGAAAAATTTAAAGAATCTTTATCTTTTTTTAAAGGAAAAAATAGATTCGGGAAAGACAAATTATGCCATACCAAAAAGATGGATGCCTGATGATTATGAAGGAATTGTGAAAATCAGGGGGAGAAAGTTTGTAGTAAATCCTTATGAATATTTTTCAAGAGTAATTGAAAAAATTATGAAAAATGCAGATGAGAATATTGATTATTCAAAACCATTATCTTTAGTAACAGGAGAAAAATCCAGCGAATGGATAAAAAAAGCCATAGTATATAGTGCTCATGTAAGAATGACAACAGCATATCAACATGATGCAGATGCCCCATTTTTTATGCCTGTTGATGATTTAGGATTTAAAGAAAGTGGAACATTTTTAAAGATGATAGCGCTGCTGCCATATTTAAAACAATACAATGTAGATGCCATATATTTATTGCCAATTACACAATCAAGCAATAAATTTAAAAAAGGTGAAGTAGGTTCTCCATATGCAGTAAAGAGTTTTCATCACGTTGAAAAGGATTATCATGATCCTATTCTTGAAAAATTCAATGCAGATGAGGAATTTGCAGCCTTTGTTGAAGCAGCGCATATGTATGGCATGAGAGTTATACTTGACTTTATTCCAAGAACAGCTGCGAGGGATAATGATTTAATACTTGAACATCCAGATTGGTTCTATTGGATTGATATAAAGGAATTATCCTCATACGGACCACCAAAAATCGAAGGATTGGATTTTGAACAACCGTCAGCTGAAAATTTGCCTGTATTATATTCAAATGAAGAAGTAAAAAGGCATTTAAAGAAATTTAGATGGGCACCGAATATTACAGACCCGCAAAAATGGGAAAATTTTGTAAAGAAAAACAAAAATAATCCAGATTTTCTTGAAGAAATAGTAAGAGAATTTAAGGTTATTACAGTTCCAGGTTTTTCTGACTGGATAAATGATCCACAACCAACATGGGATGACGTTACATTCTTAAGATTATTTATGAGTCATCCAGAAGAATCAGAAAAATATCTTGAAAATCCGCAGGAACAACCACCATATGTGTTATATGACGTTGTGAAATCCAGCAAATTTCCTGGAAAAGAAATAAATTCGGGATTATGGGAAATGATTTCCAATATAATGCCATATTTCCAGAAAAATTTTGGTATAGATGGCGCAAGACTTGATATGGGACATGCACTTCCAAAAGAATTAGAACATCAGATTATATCAAATGCGAAAAATTATGATCCTTCATTTGCAATAATAGCAGAAGAATTATCAATGGATAATCATATAAAGGCAAAAAATAGCGGATATGATGCGATTCTTGGGAATACATGGTGGGCAGAGCCAAGACATAAAGAAAGCTGGTTTATAAAAACAACAAGAGATATAATGCCAGCATTATCTGTTCCATCATTTGCAACAGCGGAAACACCTGATTCTCCAAGGGCAGTAACAAGAGATGGCGGAGAATTATTCTCAAAACTTTCTGCAGTTGTTAATACATTTATGCCAAATGGAATAACATTTATAAACTCAGGAAGCGAAATTTTTGAAAAACAGCCAATGAATTTAGGGCTTGACTTTGAGAAACCAGAAGAAGAAAGATTTAAATACTTAGAACCTACAGATCAATTCTATGGAAAACTTGCGTTCTTTGATTATTATGCACTTCACTGGGATACAGACAGGCATATGGTAAGATTGCTTGTGGCATTGGGAAAAATAAAGAAAGAACATGCAGATTTAATTGCAAATATATCCAACTTCAGATATACCGATCATATGGATAAAGTATTTTCAATATTCTATTGGGATGGAAATAAAGGATTATTAATACCTGTAAACCTTAATTTTGATAAGTCTGTAAATTTTGCATATGATTTAGGGTATCATACATGGCGAGGACATCATAAAATAAGCCTTTTACTGGAAAATTATAGGCGCTGTGAATTCAAATGGGATGAAGGGGCATGGTTGAATATAACATTAAATCCAGGAGAAGCTAAAATATATCTTGTTGAATAACAATAAAAACGGACCAGCAACGGTCCGTTTTTATTACAATTTCAGAATCTATATTTATCTTGACTTTTTTATTTGTATGTGATATACTTTATGTGTAATTACACATCATACACAATAGAGGTGATTTATATGAGTTTAGAACGTCACAATATAATGATCGATCCGGAAACATGGAAGATTCTTCAAGAATTGAAACGTATACAAAACAAAAGTATAAGTGCTATTTTACGTGAAGCTGTTAACAGTTTTCTCGAAACTAATAAGTACAATAAAGTATATTTTAAAATGATGGCTAATGTGCCAGCATGTGATGATCAAGAAAATAAAGAGCTAACTGAAATGTTAGAAACATTGACCGAAGATGATCTAAAGGTTGTTGAAAGTTATGAAATACACCGTTAAATTAACAAAACGAGCTCAAAAAGTATTCAAAAAACTTGATACCAGAATGAAAAATCGTATATTTGATGCCATAGGAGATATGATAGATTATTATGATGGAAAAAGAAATGTAGCTATGCCCGATGTGAAAACTCTCCGTGGAAAATTTGAAGGATTATTGAGATTAAGAGTTGGAGATTATCGTGTGATTTTTAGTATGCATAACGATGAATTGATTATACTGGTTGTTGATATTGCACCACGTGGTGGAGAATATAAGTAAAGTTGAATCACAATAAAAACGGACCGTTGCTGGTCCGTTATTTTATTGTTATTTCATAGCTATATGATCTTTTGTCGTATTTGAGAGTAATTATATACTTTGATTCTGTTAATTTTCCAATTTTTTGAAAAACATAGCTTTTTCCACTTAAAATCTTAAATTCTGGATATGTCAATATATTCATTTTTCCATTGTTTATATTAATAATAGCCTTATTTGTGAATTGTGGATTACCGGCAAAAAGTAAATATACTTCCTCATTTTTTTCAAAGTTTTTAACAGGTATGTATTTATCTTCGGAAACCTTTTTATAAAAATAAAAAGTGTGGATTTTTATATCTTTTAATATCTCTGATAAGCTTTTTGCATCTGGAAATGCATAATATTTTTCTAAAGGAATATCATTTAAATAGATTTTAGCTTTTGATGGCATTATAATCAATTGTGGAGACAATTTTAATGATTTTTTATCTGTTCTGTCAGGATATAAGTTTTTTTCATAAGTTTCATTCTCTGTTATTATCTTCAATTTAAATACAAATTTATAATCTGGATCAAAATAGATTTTATCAGCTCTTATTAAAAAAGCTTTGGAATTATTATCTTCGTATAATTTAATTATTTCAATATGAAAATTGTCATTATTTATAACATTAAAACCATTCTCTGGAAAGAAAGAGCTTTCATGAATGAGTATATTGGCAAATAAATTAATACTTAAAAGAGTAAATAATAATCCAATAATAATTTTTTTCATTTAAATCCCTCCAATAGAATATTCCGGGGCGAAAGGCCCCGGAATTAAGTATTATTATTCTTTAGATTTATTGTAAAGATAAATCCATGTTGAAACATCGTCGCCTGTTATTTTACCATCTTTTGGATATCCAATATCACATTTTGAAATATCATCAGCATCTGTTGAGCCGACTTTGTTAACTAAAGCCTTAAAGTCGTCAAGATTAACTGTACCGTCGCCATTAATATCAAGATCTACGGTATTATGCTTTGCTTCTGAATCAAATACTAAAGCATACATTGGTCTTGAATTGATATTCCACCATTGTATTATATAATTTCCGTCTTCATCTTTTTTAGGATTATCATATGCTTCTTTTGTTATAGCTGGAATTACAAAGTATCCTCCATCACCCCAGTTATATCCCCAAGAATTCTTTACAATCCAGAATAAATCTGCTGTATATGTTGCCTCAACTGTTGGGTCATAATAAGTATAGCTTGAAACTTCTGTCCCAAGAATTGGTGTTGCCTCTGGATTAATCTTTTCAGCAAGAACTACATCGTCAAGATCTTCAGCAGCAACCCAACCAACTAAAGTTACAGCATGACCTCCAGAAGGTGAAACTGTTGGTGTATAAATTCCTTTTGTGTAAGAATAAAAATCATCAGGAACAAAGTATGAAACTGCTAAAGAACCATAATTTTTTAATGCTGTTTTTATCATATTAATATAATCATCATAAGTATAACCTAATTCTTTTGAAGAAATTGCGTCAGGAATCATTATGGTTTTATTTGCCTTATATCTTGGAGCACCATATGCCTGTGGTGGAAGTGGGATTTGTTCTTCATCGGTTAAGAATACATCTGAATATGGAGCATATTTTTCTTCTATCATACCATATCTGATCATATTATATGATGAAAAATAAACAAGTCCACCTTCCAATGAATTTCTATCCTGGACAATTTCATAATTTGAGTAGAAATATACATCCCAGTCTATATTATGATATGCTGCCCATCTTTCTGAAAAATCTACCAAATTATTCTTATTTCCATCTGTTGTTTCTCCCAAAACCTGAACTGCATAATCACTTTCCATCATACCTGCTGTAGAAAATGCCCAGCAACTACCATGGAGATATTGATCTCTTATAGGTTCTAATCTATAGAAAGTTTTATCAGAAATATTTTCTGGTTTAATCATTATAAGAGAGGACATTATTCTATCGTCTGTTGTAACTAACTCATCTGGTAATATTTTTCCGCCAGGGAAACTGTTTAAAGTTTTAAAATGGTTTAAAAGTTTTTCTTTAATGGCGTCTGGTAATTCCTTATAAGCGGCTAATCTTTTATTTACATCTTCTAATGTAACTCCATCAAATCTTTCAAAGAATGAATAAAAGCCTTCATTTGTTCCTGGAATCCATTTTAAATTTAAATTTTCTACATTGCTTTTTATTTCCGGAACTTTGCTTTTCATTTCATCTACAATATTTCGTGCAAAAATATTTATTATCATTAATAATGAGATTGTAAGAATAATTAATTTTTTCATTCTTCATCACCTCCGCTTACAGTAACGGAAAGATCTGTATGATCTACAATAAATCCATCCACATTTACATTATCCTTGTCTTTGAATATAGGATTTGGAACATCAATATATGTATCATAATCATCAAGATAGCCTTCATAAGCAAGATTAATTTTCAGCGTTCCAGTTGCGTCATTGCTTACTTTAAAGGTTAATACAGCGAAGTTTTCGCTTGCTGGTTCTGTTTCATCTGTATCAAGTGTGAAGCCTTTATAAAGGATTACAGATGTTGCACTATCTGAAACTTTATAAGCAGAAAAATCTGCATAGCCATTATCACTGTCTATGAAATCAGGGAATTCAACATTTTCTAAGGTTAAGTATTTGCTGTATTTTACAGCTAATTGCATATATCTTACATCATTTGATTTTGCGAATTCGGCAACATTTGTAGCATTTATTGTCACCTTGAATTCTGAACCAGTAGCAACTTTGCTCGCATCTGATTTTAGTTTAAATACAGGTTTGGTATCAGAATCATATCTTTCTTCTAAAATAAATTGTCTATAGTCTTTTGCTTTATAATTTACTGTAAGCATATAAACGCTATAATATGTATTTAAATCAAATCCAACAGTTGCTAAAGGTATATCTATTCCATATCCTGCATATTTACCTGCAGCACCAGCGTATTTTATAAAAATAGCATCTTCTTTATAAACAATTTTATCAACAATCCATAATGTTTCATATTCAAATAGTTTATAAGGTATTTGAATCCAGTCGTGTTCTGTATATGTTGAAACTTCTTTCCATTGATCATAGATTCCATCTTTATCGATATCTATAAGGTTTAATTTGCTCCTTTCACTGATTGTTTCTGTTGTATTATCAATATCTTCTTCTGAGTATTTAAAGAATTTTAAGAGGATATCTGTTGCCTGTTTGGAGATTTCTGCTGGGATTTTTTCTATATACCATGGTGTTGTTGAACTATATTCAACAAACTTCGTAGAGATAAAACTTTCTGAATCGCTAACAACATAAAATGATACTTCAGGACTTTCAACTTTAATATCATCTAATTCTTTAGCAACAACTTTTACTTTATATTCACCGGCTGTAGAAATTGTAGGTAATTCATAATAATCGTTTGTTGTAGTGGCTACTTCTGTATATTCTTCTTTCCCTGGTTCTAATACCATAACTGAATATTCATAATTTCTATCTTCAACATAACTAAATGTATCCCATTTTATTAATTTTGAATTTCCTGCAGGAATAAGTCCTCCGCCTACTACTCTAATTTCCTTAATACTTGGGACAACCTTGAAAATCATTTCATCGGTTTTTATGGACTTTTTATCGTAAGTAACTTCAACGTAATATTTGTATGTTCCCGTTTTTATGAGTTTGTCCTCAGGTATAGTGGCAGTTGTCATGTTAGCTCCGCTTTTTTCGAAAACTACAGAATCATTAAATGTTACAACGAGTTTTGATGTGAAATCATCCAATCCTTTTACAGTCCATTTTACATCAACAGGTGTTTTTACTGGAACAATTCCGTTGATACTAAATGCGCTTGTGTTAACTGAAACTGAAATAGGTTTAACATTAAGACATGATGTAAAGGTTAAGAGAATAACCGTCGTTAAAATAATAAAATACACCACTTTACCCTTTTTCATCCTTTAACCCCCTTTTTGTGATATATCCAAAAATAAATTATATACTAATTTTAAATTCTTTTCAAGTTAATAAATTGTAAATTTAAATATGAATGAAAAATTTTTCATTCACAAATTTTGAAAAAATTAATATAATTAAATGTAATCGGTTACATAGATAAGGATATAAATGCGGCTGGTTGTAATTTGATTTTAATATTATTTGTTGAGGAAGAAACTATTTTGGAAATTTAAGAAATTTGTTATGTAATGTAGAATGATATATTGACGAATATAATAATAAGGGGTGATTTATATATGGGTAAAATATTTAAGAAAAAAATTCTTTATATATTTTTAATAGTAGTAATTTTATTTTTGCTAAATGGCTGTTTTTTTGTTAAACCGCCTAAAGCCATTCTGGATTATCCTTCACAACGGGATAATTTGCCGACGAGTTTTTTGTTGTCGTGGCATCTTGAAGGTAATGCGTCATCAGATGAATTTACATTTGAAGTTTATTATGGTAAATCAAAAGATAATTTTACAGGGACTATTTCAACACAGAATACATCTATAAATATTGAAGGTCTTGAGGATAATTCAACCTATTATTTTAAGATTAGAACGGTAAAGAAAGGTCAATTTACAGATTCTGATATATATGAGCTTAAAACTTCTGATATTCCAAAAATTGAATTTTTAATGGAAGATAATGTTATTGAAACAACGGAGTATGAAGTGAAATGGAAGGTTAGTGATAATAACGGTATAAAAAAAATTATGTTGTATTTTTCAGAGGATCCAGATTTTCCAGAAGATAAAACACAGATTAATGAATTTAATGCATCTGTTAATAGTTTTTTATTAAAAAATCTCGATTATGGGAAAACATATTATTTAAAGCTTGTTGCCTATGATACCAATGATATTTGGTCATATAAAACATATGAATTTTCTGTAAAGTCATATGTTTTTCAAATTATTTCCCCAGCTCCAGGAAGTAAAAGCGTTAATATTAACAATATAAAGTTACAGTGGAAATATTCAAAGCCTTCAAAGTTTGAAGTTGTTTATTCTCCAAATAATTCTATTGATAATAATGATGTTGTAAGAGTTTCAACATCAAATTCGTACTATATAATAGATAATCTTCCGCCGGGGTTAGAAATTTCATGGTATGTTATTGATACAGTGAAAAATGTTGAGAGTCCAATAGCAACATTTACAACATCGTATAAACCTGAAATAGAAATTACATATCCAGAAAATAATGAAGTAGGTGTTCCAGAAGGATTTTCAATAACCTGGAAGGCTACAGATGTGGATAATGATTCTCTTTCGTTTAATATAAAAATAAAGAAGATAAATGAAAGCGATATTTTAAAATATGTTGATTTTGATAATGGATGTATATATGAGACAACAACAAATCAAAAATCATTGGATACATCTAACATTCCTCTGGAAAAAGGAATGTGGTATGGTATTTTGTTAAAAGCAAATGATGGTAAAGGAAATGAGGTTGAAGAGAGAATAAAATTTAGAATGAATGTTGATCCGCAGGAACCGTATGATTTAAAACCAGAATCTGGAACAATAGATTATCCAACTAAAAATGCAACGTTATCCTGGAAAACATATGATCCAGACGGTAATTTAACCTTTATTGTTCATCCATTTGAGAAATCAGCATCTTCAAAGGATTATGATGAAAATAAAGGTGTGTATTATTATGTTTTGAATAATCTTGAATATAATAAGGAATATTCATGGTGGGTTGAAGCAGTTGATAATACAGGAGCATCTACTATAAGTTCTGTAGCAACATTTATGACAAATGCAAAACCTGTTTTTAAAGATGCAACTCCTGTAAATAATGAAAATAATATTTCTTTATTACCTGAGCTTGAATGGGAATTTGAAGATTCCAATCTTTCATATTACCAGGTATATCTGGCTAAAAGTTCGGAAGATTTTACATTAATAGCTACTGTTACAGATACAAAATATAAAATAGAAGATTTATTGGATTCTGATTCTAAATATAAATGGAAAGTAATAGCCTATGACACATGTGGTGATTTTACTGATTCAGGGGAATTGTATTTTGAAACAACTAAAAAGCCTGATATTTCCCAAATGTCTCCTGCCGATGGAGCTCATAACATTTCTTTAAAACCAATATTGTCATGGTCTGCAGAAGATCCTGATAATAATGATGAAGATATGAGTTATAAGGTTGTTGTAAAAGATTCAGAGGAAAATGTTGTATTAACCGAAGAAACTACAGATACAAATATATCTGTAAACTTGTTATTGCAACCTGATAGTGAATATAAATGGTATATTGAGGTGGAGGATAGCAAATTTGCAACAAATGTTTCTGATGAGTTTTCATTTACCACATCTCAAGAACCAACAGTATCAAATCTTGATCCATCTGGAGTTGAAGGTGTAGCCGCATCAGAAAATTTAAGCTGGAATGCTTCTGATCCTGATGGTGATTCTTTGTTATATTATGTGTATCTTAATGATACTCTGGAAGGTACCACAACTGAAAAAGAGTATAGTCTTGAAGAGGTTAAGGATCTTGAACCAGATACAGAATATTCCTGGTATGTTGTGGCTGAGGATAGTAAATTTGCTACAGCAGTTTCTGATGTAGCAACATTTATAACAGCTCAGGCTCCAGAAAACTCTCCTGATATTATAGATATTTATGATTATTATGAACCAGATAAAAAATATACATTTAATGAAAGTAAATATCCATCAAAATTAAAGTTGATATGGAATCCAAGTAGCGATCCATATAATGGTTCTATTAAATACAGAATAGTGGGTGAATATTTAGATGAAAAAGAAATATTAGCAGATAATTTAACATCAAATAGCGCAATTGTTGAGTTTAAAGATGGAAAAACATATACAGTTTATGTGGAAGCAATTAATGATAAAGGAATGGTATTAAAAGGTAAGAGTATTAATTTAAAAATAAATGCTAATCCTAAAGTTATGGATTATTCTCCGCGATCGGATGATAATAATGTTAAGTTGAATCCAACAATAATGTGGATAGCTGAAGATAATGATTCTTCGTATGTTGATGTTTATATTTATTATGGAAAAGATGAAAATAATCTCAATAATTCTGTGAAGATAGAGAGACAATCAATGAATGGAGAATATACAATAACAGAAGATTTAGATCCAGGTGAAAAATATTACTGGAAATTAAAACTTGAAGATGAAATGTATGGTGTAACAGAAACTGATATTAGAAGTTTTACCACCACACATGCTCCTGTATTTAAGAGTATAACAGGAATTACAGATGGTTCAACAAATGAGGCTGTTAATGATGTTGAAATAAGCTGGGATTTTGAGGATCCAGACGGGGATTTGCTTGAATATCAAATTGAGGTATATAAGAATGGCGAAGGAACGCCTTATTATACAAAAGATCTTGGAACGTTAAATTATATAAAACTGGATTTTGAAGTGAATACCGAATATAAATTTGTAATTACAGCAGAGGACAATAAATCAGCAAAAACCACTAAGGAGATTTCATTTAAAACTACAAGAAGTCCTGTTATTTATAATGATTCATTATATCCTGATAGCACAGTTAATCATTTTACAAATGGTAGCAAATTTACATGGACTGCTTTTGATCCAGATGATGATGATTTAACATATAAAATTTATCTCGGCGAAAGTTCAAATTCTTTAAAGTATTTTGGCGAAACGGAAAATAATGAGTTAGTTGTTAATAATCTTGATTCCAATAAAACATATTATTGGAAAGTTAAGGCAATAGATTCAAAAGGAGCAGAGGTTGAATCTAATGTTGTTTCATTTAAAACTAATGCATTGCCTCAATTTGATAAAACAGCATTTAGTCCTCAGAATAATGAGGTTGGAATTAATAAAAATGTAACATTAAAATGGAAATGTAGTGATAGTGATGCTGTTTCTGGAGAATTGACATATGAAATATGGTTTGGTGATGCAATAGATTCTCTATTAAAGTTAGCAGATCAAAGTTTAGCATATTATAATCATTCTAATCTTGAAAACGGAAAGACATATTACTGGAAGATAATTGCAAAGGATAAATATGGTGGAGAAACATCATCAGAAATTTTGAAATTTACGGTAAATCGTCCTCCAGTAACACCGGAAATCGAAAATATAGATGAAGATTTACTGGAATTTAATTTAAAATGGTCTTCAAGAGATCCTGAAAATCAAAGTATCACATATGATGTATTGAAAAAGGAAGAGGGAGCAAGTGATTATAGCACAGTTGCATATAATATTAGCGATACTGAATATTTTATGGAAAGATTAACTCCAGCTAAGACTTATAGTTTCAAAGTTAGAGCTATAGATGATAAAGGAGATATAAGTGAAAGTACATATGAGTATAATACACCAACTGTTGATACAAATATATACACAAAAGAATCTGGTGATTCAGATAAAGTAGAAGAAATACTTGATATGATTGAATTAAGCGATGGAAATTTCGTTTATTTAGAGAAAATAGATTCCTCGTATGAATTAAAGAAAGTAGATTCTAATGGTAATAGTATAGATACTTATAATGTGAATTTATCAGAGCCGTGTAAGTTATTTGAAAATACTTCAAATCATATAGTTGTTGTTGGTAAAGATAGTAATGATAAAATAAGTTTTGAAGAGGTTGCATCAGATCTTTCAGGAACTACAAATCCGCCAGCAACTAATCCATATTCCACAACTGTGGATATTTCAGAAGTTCAGAGTATTTATATTAATTCTGATAATAAAATAGATATCGTAGGAACATATAATTCTGACTCTATATTGGTGGAATTCAACGAAGATTATTCAATATCTATTGCTGCTACAACAATTAGCGATACAACATTATATGATGTTATTAAAATTACCGATGAAGATGGTAATGAAAGATATATAGTAGCTGGAAGTAAAAGCAGCAAAGGATATATAGCAAAGTTAGATAATGCGTTTAGTGAGATAATATTTGAAAAAGAATTTGATGATATGGATAAAATAGTATCTATTGTGGATACAGATCCAGATTTCTGGATTTTTGGGTATAAGGATACGAATATTGTTCTTAAACAGATAAGTTATAGGGGAAATGAGTTGTACAGTCCAATTATAGAAAATAGTTATGGTTCTGAGAATGGAAATCTTTTAAAGAGTAATAATGGTTTTGTTATATTGTTAAATACAACAGATGGTGATATAGAAGTACTAAAAACAGACGATTCAATGAATATAGAAAAACAGGTTATTTTTGGAAGAACAGGAGAAGATGTGGCTAATGGAATTATAGAATCTTCTGATGGCGGATATATTATATTTGGAAAAACGAAGTCTTTTGATGATAAGACTAACGGAAATTCATATATTATAAAGACAGATTCCAATTTGTTAGGTTGGAGCACTCCCGAATAAAAAGTTAAAATAAGGAGGATAAAATGAAAAGAATAGCAATTGCGGCATTTTTGATATTAGGAATAGTAATTTTTGGAAGATTGAGTAATATTTATACAGAATATGATTATACTTTTTATTCAAAAGATATTGTTAATCCCAATATGCATTTATTGCATATTGGGTTTGATGGTGGTAATATTCCTTTAAATATTGGAGGAGGATTTTTGTACGATAATAATTTTTATCCTCAAATTACTGTTGGGAGTATGATGGTATTAAAAAGCGTATATCTTGAACCTTATTTTAGATATATTTTTAATAAAGGGGTATATACAGGGATTAATTTAAGATATAAGAATTTATTGTTTTTTTCGGATATTTATAAAGAAGATAAAATTAATGTTTCCTTTGGTTTTGGATTGAAATTTTCCTTGATAAAGTTTGGAAATGAGAATTTCACATATATTGATACTCCGGATAATATAAGTGTAATTGCTGGAAGAAAGATATCTTTTTATGTAAAAGCGTATAATAAAACGGTTCCAGCTGAAGGGATTCATGTATTTTATAGTATTAATAATAATGAGAAGGTGTATTCAGGTAAGACAGATGAGAATGGAATGTTAAAAATATGGATACCTCCGGTATTTAAATCAGGAGAATATACTATTAATATATTTGTTGAAGATAAAGAAGTTAGAATGAAGGAAATAATTTTAAGAGTTTTTCCAGATAGAGTATATAGTTTAAAAATAGAATTTGATAAGGATATAATATATACAGAAATTCCTGAAATTTTGCACATAAAGTCTTTAAAAATGTATGATAAATATGGTAATTTAATTGAAATGCCAGAGTTAGATTTTTTAAGTTTTAAGGTACTGGGAGATTATAGGGAAATAAAATATTCTTATCTTGATAATACAGTATTTTTAAATGAATTTAAAAATTCCGGTGAATATACAATTGTGTATAGCGCTGAGATTGAAGGAAAAGAGATTGCCGGAAGTTCAAAAATTAAAGTAATTGATAATCCAAAAAATATATCAAATACATCTGTAGAAATAGAGTTTCTTGGTTATAATAACGATTATGCAGAGTTTTTATTGAAAAATCCAAGGATATATTTCTGGAATTCTGAAAGTGTTCAACCTGAGAGTGTATCAGTTTTTTATAATGGAAAAAAGGTTTATATTAAAAATAACAGATTTAGGGTTTTTTTAAAGGATAATTTAAAGAAGAAAGTTCAGTTTGATGTGGAATTTTTTTACTGTAATTTTTATAATACAATTTCAATTGATGTAGATCTTGAAAAAAATTAGGTTGTTCGTATGAACAACCTAATTATATATTTCATTATCTATGGAAATATTATGTTTCTTTTCAAAGTTTTCAACAGCTAAGGGTTTTTGTAAGTATAAAACCTTTAGTTCTGAAGGGGAAACAGATTTTTCATTGTTTTCAATTATTTGCTCAATAAGGCTTTCAGGATTATATTTAGCATATTCTAAGATATTTGGCAATTTTAATTTTTCTTTGAAATATTCAGCTTCTTCACCTAAAAGAATTGCACCATCGGTTATTTCAGGGATTTTTGAAATTTCAACTAATTCAGGACCAAATTCTGAGATACCGTTATTAAAAATATGTATATAAGCAGCGTCAACACGAGCTCTTTTTAATATGGCGATTTTTTGGTGAGTTAAATGAGAAGAGCTTTTGAATAAAATTTCAGTTGAAATAATTGGCACCACTTTTTTGTTTCTATTAAATAATAATCCCTGGATAGCGGCAATTGCGATTCGTATTCCGGTAAATGAACCCGGTCCTATTGTGCATCCGTAAAGATTTATATCATCTATTGTCAAATTATTTTCTTTTAAAATTTCATTTATCAGGGTTATAATATATGTACCGGAATTTTTTTCATATGATTCTTTCACAAAAATTTTGTTATCTTTTTTTAATGCTATAATTATTCCTTTGTTTGAAGCATCTATTCCTAAAATATTCATTTTAATCACCACCATAGAAAGGAGTTTTTATATTGCCAAATTTTAGAACGCATGTTATTACAGGAATAATATTATATCCTCTATATTTCTTGCTTTTTTCTTTAATTGCTGATTTTTTTAGTATTGATTTTATTTCTTCATTAAAGGTTATTTTATCAGGATTTTTTATTTTTGTTTTAGGGAGCGATCTTCCTGATGTGGATCATAATTTTTCTTTGATAAATAAATTTTTTAGAATTTTACTCGTAGGCATAGGAATACAAATTGTTTTTAAGATCTCATATTATTATGATTTTCTCTCTTTTTTACATATGAGATTATATGTTCTGAAGACAATATATATTATTCTGGGAATTTTAGCAGGCGGAATTATGGGTATTTTGTTTAATAAAATAACAAAGCATCGTGGGAAATGGCATAGCCCCATAACCGGAATATTTTTGGGAATAATACTTTATGCATTAATAACCAAAAATTATTATAGCATAGATATTGAAAGTGTATATATTTCTACAGCTTTAGTATTTGGATTTTTTGTTCATTTATTTTTAGATGCTCATTTTAAGGAATCTTGAGATTGTCTTTTTTTATGAGCCATTTTATATGCCATCATTGCCTGATCAACTTCATTTAATTCTTCCAATATGCGTGCCATTAATATATAAGCTTTATAATCATCAGGATTTTTTATGACGAGCTTTTCAGCAAGTTTTAGAGCTGTTTTAAACATTTTTAATTTCATATAGAATTCTATACTTTTATGAGATACGAAGAAATATGGAATTGTTAATATTGATACTATAACGAGAATTGCAATTAAAATAATATAAGTTATTAAGCTATGCTTTTTTGTTGAGTTAGTATTATTATCGTTTTTGGATACGACGGTTGATTTGTTTTCATTTCCTTTTTGAGATGTAGTAGATTCTGTTGTGTTATTATTTTGACTTTTAGCCTTGCTACTTGCTGATGCTGCAACAATTACTTCTTTTAACTTTAATAATTCGCTTTTTAATGGATCAGAAGAACTGTCAATTAATTTATCGAGATTTTCTGGAACAGTATCGAAAATGATTTTATTTGAGCTTTCAATACGTATTCTAATAGTCTTTATAACACCATTTAATAGGGTGTATAAAGACTCTTTTTTTATATCGAGATTAATAACTTTATTGGTTAAATCAAGTACGTTTATTGTAAAATCTTTTAGTTTATCGATATCTACAAGATATATGTTTGAAGCTAATTGCCCTATTTCTTTTTTTAAATCGAAATATTGTTTTAGCAAAGAATAAGTTTTTAATTCTTTTGAATCGATTATACCTTCTCTTTTTAAGAAATCCAGAAGTTTAAAACCACCAAGATAATTGTTTTCATCGAGAAAATAAGTGGAATTATTTAATATACTGTTTATATCCTGTAATTTTGAATGAGGTACAAATTTTGATACAAATTTTTCCATATCTTTATCCAAAAATACCGGTGATGTAATGGATTTATCAACAAAAAGTTGTAAAAAACCAGTATAAGAAAATGGCATTACATATTTTTCAAGGCCATTTAATTTGTAGAGGTATTTATATGCGTTTGATTCCATAATTCCTGTTTCCAGTGTTCTTTTGACAACCAATGGAATTTGTGGAAATATTTTTAGTATCAAATTTGTTTCATCTTCCGAGAATGTTGAGTTATAAAGTCCAAGAGAACTGCAAAATTTGTTAAACCTCTCTTCAATTAAAGGTTCTATAAAAGGAGCATTTTTATATTTGTTATAAAAATACTGTTTTGCAGATATTACTTCTCCAATAATTCCAATAGAAGGATCACCTGGATTTTCTGCCAGGTATTTTACAAATTCAGCCCATGCATCATCTAAAGTAGATGGCATTTTTGATAGATTTTTTATATCCTCAATCGATGTTGAAAAGGATAAGATAATAAATAATAATAAATAAATAATAATAAATAATTTCCCCCGCATTTTAGCTCCTTTCGAGTTCAGGTTTTATATAAACATCCCAGAATACACGGATTATCATTGCAGTTGGAACTGCAATTAAAGCTCCAGTTAAACTGATTATAGAACCTAAAATTAATAATGAAAATATTGTAATAACAGGATTAACCCTCCCATAATCTTTCATTATGCTAATAAATATAATAAATGCAATTCCGTGTATTATGGACATTGTTAGTAAAAATATTAGCATTGTAGTAAGTCCGCTGGATACCCCAACAATAATCATAGGGATAAATTCAAGAATAACCCCAATAACAGGAATAAAATTTGTTACTGCTGCCCAGAAACTTAAAAGTAATTGATATTTTATTCCAAGTATAGACATTGCAAAAAATGCAGATATTCCAACAAAAGCCGATGCTAATAAAGTAGCAACAACGTAGTGTTCAATTTGATTAAAGGTTTCATTGTAAAATTTACTGGCTGTGTCTCTTAATGATTTTGGATAAAGATATTGCAATTTTGCTTTAAATGATTCAAAGTAGAAAGTGAAATAAATGGTTCCAATGGTTAAGAAGAACAGGAATGTAAACGCTTTTTGACCGTATGTTGGAATAACTTCTATAAATCTCGATAGCATTTCTATAGCTTTGGGTTGAAGTGAATTCATAAATTCTTCTACATTATTCACAATGGATTCCGGTTGATTTTGTAAAAGTATTTTCCATTGAGCATTCTGGAAAAAGTCATTTAGAAATACGATAAAATTGCTTATTTCTCTTGTTACCGTTGGTATTAATAATACCAACAATAAATATAAAAAGAATAATGAAGCGATTAAGGAAATTATATTTGCCAATTTCATGGGGACTTTGATCCTGTGCAAAGCTTTTGCCATAAGGTTTATGGCAAGAACAAATCCTATGGTGAATATAATAATTGTAAAGACATCTTTTGAAATAAAGGCTATGCTTATAAACAGAGAAAAGTAAAATGCTGAAAATAAAGCCCCTTTTAAATTGGCACTTAGTTTCATGTTAATCATCTCCATTGAATTCAAAGTATTTTCTTAATTCCTCTATGTTATCTGTAATTCCAAGAGCAACTGTTAATTTTATTCGCGCTTTTTGACCGGATACTTCATTTCCAAAAATTGCACCCTTGTTTTTCAAATCTGCTCCACCGCCGTGATAGCCATAAACTCCTAAAACCCTTCCTTTAAAACATCTTGATACAACAATAACAGGGATGTTCTTTTCCTTTATTATCCATTCTATATTATCAGCCACCTTTGGTGGGACATTTCCTCTTCCAAAGCCTTCAATTACCACGCCTTTATATCCCAATTCAGGTAATACCCTTAATATTGAACCGTCATCACCTGTATATGTTTTTATAAGTGCAACCTTTTCTTCAACCCTTTCTGTGTCAAGATGCATTCTTAATAAAGATGTCCTATAAAAAATTACAGCATCTTCATCTACAATTCCTAAAGGACCATATCCAGGTGAATCAAATGTTGCAACATTGCTTGTATATGTTTTTGTTACTTCTCTTGCAGAATGTATTTCATCATTTAAACATACAAGAACACCTTTGTTTCTTGCATTTTTTGATTTTGCAACTCTTACAGAAGAGATTAAATTTGCAGGTCCGTCTGTACTTGGTTCATTCCAGTTTCTCATAGCTGCTGTTAGAACTATAGGTTTTTCTTCATTCATTACAAGGTCTAAGAAATATGCAGTTTCTTCAAGTGTATCTGTTCCATGTGTAATAACAACACCTGTAATATCATCACGTTTTATTATTTCTTTTATGAATTTTGACAATTCAAACATTACTGTTGGAGTCATGTGAGGACTTGGTATGTTGGTAAATTCAATTAGCTCTGTTTCTGCAATTTCTTTAAGTTGTGGGATTTCATTTAGGTGTTTATTTCTTTCATCTGAAGGAATCACGCCAAGTAATGGATCGTGAACCATTGCTATAGTACCGCCAGTTGTAATAATTGCCACTTTGCTCATAGTAATTCCCCTTTCTTTTATAATATCAAGTCCTCTCCCGTGTTTAATAATTAAGTTAAATGGAAATTGGTTATTTTTAATTAGTTTTTACAATTTTACACACATAGAATGGAATTAATGTTTCATCAGGATAAAAATAATATCCATAGCCATCATAATAGCCCTTTATATTATACAACGATAAATCTATTTTTTCAAAGGTTATATTATTATATTTTTCAAATAAGTATTTCATGTTTTGTGTATTTTCTTCATTTGAAATTGTACATGTTGAATATACCAATGTTCCTCCAGGTTTTAAAAGATTTTCAATGGCATTTTCCAGTAATTTTTTCTGTATATTGGAATAATTAACAAAATCATCAATATTTATCCTGTGCAAAACTTCAGGATGTATTGACGAAGTGCCAGCCGATGAACATGGCGCATCTAAAAGGATTTTATCATATTTTTCAGCAATATATTCATCACCTGAGATAAGTTTTGTATTAATTATTTTAATTCCCAATCTTTCTGCGTTTTTTTCGACAAGTTCAAGACGGTCAATATCTATATCCAATGCATCTATTATTCCTGAATTATTCATAATTTGAGCTAATTCTGTGGTTTTTCCGCCAGGTGCGGAACACATATCTAAAATTCTTTCATTAGATTTTGGATTAAGTATTAAGGGTATTATTTGAGAACTTTCATGTTGTATATAAAAATATCCATTTTTATATAAGTCAGTTTTTTCAATGGCCATTCCCGCTTTATCTATTGTTATTCCGTATGGTGAATGTTTTGATTCTGTACTGTTTATATTAATCCCTTTTAATAATGAGATTAATTCTTCTCTGTTAGTTTTTAATGTGTTGGTTCTTAATGTAGTAGGATTTACAGAATAACTTTTTTTCATAAATTCCATAACATAATCTTCCGGGAAATATTTTTTTAGATAATTATAAAGCCATTCTGGAATAGAGTATTTTACCCATATTGGTTCTTTAAGAGCTAATTCAGCTTTTTTTCTTATGAGATTTTTCAGAGTGGCATTTACAAATCCCCTTATTCTCTTATTTTTTGCAATTTTTACCGTTTCATTTACAGCAACATATTCCTTGAAACCGTTTAAAATCTGATATGCGCCCAACCTTAACATCCATTTTGAAGCTGGGGGTGTTTTTTTAAGATTTTTTACTAAAAAGCTTAAATACCAATCAATTTTTATTAAATTTCTAATGGTTCCCCATACGAGATTTTTTAATAATGCCATATCTTCATTTGAATATATTTTATTGAAGTATTCAAATGATGTTTGAGGAATATAATGTTTTTTTTCAAATTCTCGCAAGAGTATGTAAGCGTCTTTTCTAACCATATATTTCACCTATTCATATTATTTTGTCTTATTATTTTATCAATTCTTTTAATTCATCAATTGTATAAACCTTTGGTGGTTCTATACCGTTGAATGAAGAACCATACTCAACGGTGTATGCACCAGCGTTTATAAAATAAACAATATCTTCATAATCTATATCAGCAGGTAATAAAATATCTTCGTAAATTGTATCTACACTGTCACAGGTTGGCCCTGCAAGAGTGAATACTCCAGTTTTGTCATAACTTTTTCCTTCAACTTGAATTTCGTATTGAAAGTTTTCTATTGTTTCCATTAATCCGTGGAAAACGCCAACATCAAGGTATACCCATTGTTTTGCACCTTTTCTGCTTTTTAAAATAACTTTTGAGACAAGTATACCTGCATCGCCAACCATTGAACGTCCCGGTTCTGTAATAATCATCAAATCTTTATGTTTCCATAGATACTCCTGTATTGATTCGTCCACAACCTCTCCTATTTCCTCAACTGTTGGAATTGGTTTTGTATGTTTTACAGGAATGCCTCCACCTAAATTAAGCATTTTTAATTCAATTCCATTTTTCATTAATTTATTAAATACAACACTTGCTTCAAGAATAGCTTCCTGCCATTTATATTTGTTATATGATTGAGAACCAACGTGAAAGCTTATTCCATATGGAACAAGTCCATTTCTATTTGCCCACTTTAATATTGATATTACATGATCGATATCTGTTCCAAATTTTCCAGATAAAGGCCAATCACTGTCGTTTGAACTTGTTGCTATTCGTGCATATACTTTAGCTCCTGGAGCTCTACGTGCAACCTTTTCAACTTCCATTTCGCTATCAACGGAGAAATATTCAATGCCTAATTTCCAGGCGTATTCAATGTCTTTTTCTTTTTTTATCGGATTACCAAAACTCATTCTTTTTGGACTAACTCCAATGGATAATAATTTATCTATCTCTCCCACAGAAGCTACATCAAATGATGAACCAAGATCCCTTAATGCCTTTAAGATTTCAATGTGTGAGTTTGCTTTAACGGCGTAAAAGATATCAACCTTTTTCATGGAATTTTTTAATCTAATATAATTCTTTTTTACCTGCTCAATATCAAGAACCAAAAATGGTGTTTCAAGTTTTTTAGCAGCCTCTCTTATCAATTCGTTAACTTCCATAATTTTCCCTCCCACAAAAAATAATGTACATAAATGATAAAATATAAATGTTACTATTACTAACGCTTTTGTTTAACAATATATTCGAGTTATGAAAAAGGTCCCGAACGGGACCTTTAAGTTATATATAACTTTCTATTTTATTAAATTCGGAGCTTCCTTCGATAGCCACAACTTCTCCATATAATGGACCAGCTGAAATTTTATTGATTTTAACCTTTACAAACTTTCCGGAAAGCTCAGGATTGCTTTGGAATATTACAACTTTATTATTTATCGTTCTTCCTAAGTATGCTCCCGATTTTGTTTTATTTTCCTGTATAACGGTTAAAACTTTATCGAGATATTTTTCATTTTCTTCGTGGTTAATTTGTTTTTGAATATTCATAAGATATTGAAATCTTTTATTTTTAATCCTTTTTGGAATATTGTCTTCATAGTATTTTGCTGAAATTGTACCTTCGCGTGGTGAATATTCAGCAAGGTTTAATCGTTCATAACGTGCTTTTTTTACAAGTTCTACAGTTTCTTCGAAATCTTCATCTGTTTCGCCAGGGAATCCAACTATTATATCACTTGAGATGGTAACCTTAGGAACTGTTTTTTTAATTTTTTCCAATAATTCAAGATAATATTCTCTTGTGTATTTTCTGTTCATTGCTCTTAAGATATTGTTGCTTCCAGCCTGTACAGGTAAATGGAAATTTTTTGCAGCTTTTGGATTATTTGCAACTTCTTCGATTAAATCGTCTGTAATGTCTGATGGATATGAAGTTAAAAACCATATTCTTTCTATGGAATCGTATTTTGCAGCTTCTTTTATTAATATATTTAATTTTGGTTTTCCGTCTCCAAAATCTTTTCCGTAAGAATCAACGTTTTGACCTAAAAAGGTAATTTCTCTGTATCCATTATCGTTATAGTATTTTACTTCTTTTATAATATCTTCAACGGGTCTACTTTTTTCAAGATGTCTTGTATATGGAACAATACAGTATGTACAGTATTTATTACAACCGTATATTATATTAATCCAGCCATGATGTTTGCTGTATGGATGTTTTGGTAAATCAGCTGATATTTTATCAATTTCATCGCTTAAATCAACAAAACGTTTTTTTGAACGTTTTGCTCTATCTATGAATTTTTTGATATTCATGTAATTTCTTGTTCCAAAAACGAAATTTACTTCATGGAATCTCTGAATAATATGTTCTTTTTCCTTTTCGGCAACACAACCACCTACAGCAATAATAAGGTCTTCTTTTTTCTTTTTTAACTTTCCGTAACTTCCAATGGCGCCATATAATTTATTTTCTGCTTTTTCACGTACAGCACAGCTGTTTAAGATAATAACATCGGCTTCTTGTGGATTTTCTGTCCATTCGAAGCCTTCTTTTTCCAGGATACCAGTCATGATTTCTGATTCATTTACATTCATCTGGCATCCAAATGTCTTAATATAGAATTTCACTGTTTCACCTCCGTTTGAATTTTCTATTAATAATACCTTATTATTATTACCACTAATATTATCTGATTTTAAATTTATATAAAGGTTATGAAGTTGTTTATGTGATATAATAAAAGTATAGAAAATAATATTTGTGGAGGGAGATTATGCAAATAGTTATAGTTAAGAGGAATAAATTGGTTACAGCAAAGCTTATTGGTGAATTTACCCTTTATGATATTCATGACTTTAATAATGAAATGAATGAATTTGTGAATAAGAAAGATATAAACAGGGTTATAATAGATTTTTCAAATCTTATGACTATTGATAGCACTGGAATAGGACAATTGATTTCCTATCAAAAACGTTTGGAAGAACATGGTAAGGAATTGCTATTGATAAATATGGATGATAAAATTCAAAAACTTTTTGGGTTATTAAAACTTCAGGAAGTTTTTAATATTCAAAAATAGGGGGAGATTTTATGAGGTTATTATGGGTTGTAATTGCTTTGGTAATATCGTTAATAGGTGTTTTTTTCGCTACAATTCCAATATTGCCAATAATCATAGAAGCTCTTGCTGTTATTGCTTTTTCTATGGTTTTTGAAAAAGGTAAATGGTTGTATCTTGCTTTGTTTTTTATTATGATTTTGCTAATAATTACCAATTTTATGCCACCATTTGAGTTTATGCTAATATTAAAAAAATGAGGTGATTTAAATGTATAGAACATTGCGTTTTGTTTTTGAAAAAGAATTAAGGCAAAAACCATATATAATAATAATTATTTCTGCATTGTTATTTCTACCGGGAGATCTTGGTAATTTGTTTGCTGTTATTTTCGCATCAACAATTTTAACCAGGGAATTAGAAACAAAAAATTATGCTCTCATTTCAACTTTGCCAGTATCAAAGTATGAGATATACCTTTCTTATTATATTTTTGGAGCCAGTATATTTTTATTATCTAAGGGAATATATTTTGGAATTACCAAAAATAACGATTTAAAAACACTGATGCTTTCTTTGCTTTTTTTTGCTTTTTTTTATGGTTTAAGCGTTTTATCTTCAATAAAAGGACTGGGAGGAATATATGTTCCAATTGTAATATGGGTTATAGATCTCTTCTTGAAATCAAATAGTGTTATAAGCGATTATAGTGTAGTTATGCAAAAAAATATTTTTATAAATATAATTTCAGTATTTTTGTTTTTTGCGTCTATGTTTATTTTTCATTTTACCGATTCTTCAAATTATACAAGAAGTAAGAATAAAATTTTTACACTGCTGGGTATAGGGATAATATTAATAATTGTAGCGTGGTTTTTATTTAATACCTTAAAATAATAGAGGTGAAATTATGATAGAGGTTATAAATTTAGAGAAATCATATGGACCAAAACCGGCATTAATAGATGTGAATTTAACAGTAAATTCAGGAGATATATATGTTTTAGTTGGTCCAAACGGTGCTGGAAAAACTACAACATTAAAATGTATATATGGTGATTTAAAACCTGATAATGGAAAGGTTTTAATTGATGGAAAGACATTAAATAAATTTAGAAAAAGAAATATTTCTGTTTTGTTAGAAGACAGAGTGGTGTTTAAGGGGTTATACCCCTATGATTATGCAGAATTGTGGAAAATCCTTTATCCTAAATGGAATGATAAAAGATATAAGGAATTGATGATGGAGTTTAATTTGCCTATTACAAAGCCGCTCAATGCCTATTCTTCTGGGATGAAAACATTATTTTATATAATTCTCATGCTTGCATCAAATACAAAAATAATGATATTGGACGAGCCAACACAGAATATAGACCCTGTAAAAAAAGACAAAATACTTAAATTGCTGAAAGAATTTGTTTCTAATGGCGAGAATATAGTAATAATGTCAACCCATCATATAGAAGAAGTGGAACTTATTTCAAGTAGATTTGCAATTATAAACTCCGGAAAAACTACATTTGAGGGTGATATACAGGAGGCATTAAATGCGCATAAAATAGTTAAGCAAAGCGAAATGACAGAAGAAATGGAAATAATTATGCCACTTGATGATGGTATTCTGGTAAAAACCAATGAAGATATTGGAAGAACTCCTGATTTTAGAGAAGTCGTTCTTGGATATTTAAAAAAATAAGGCCCACTTTTAAAAAGTGGGCTTTTTGTTTGAGGATTCCAGAATGGTTAATTTATTAAACAGCTTTTTTTGATAATATTTCTACAATATCTCCCACTGTTTTTATATTTTCTAATTCTGAATCATCAATTGATATCCCCAATTCTGATTCAAAGTCCATTGTTAAATCAACCAATTCCAATGAATCAAGTTCAAGATCATCTGTTAATACAGCATCTTCTGTGATTTTTTCTCTGTCAATACTTAAACTTTCTGATATAATTTCTGCTACTTTTTCAAATAATTCTTTTCTGTCCATTTTTTATACCTCCTTGAAGTTATTCAAATAATTCTTTAATAATATTTTCAACTTTTTCTATTTTTGTTATTTTTTCAACCGATGCGCCTGTGAATACAAAACCATTTTCAAGATCACCAATTGCTGCATTATATAAAGCTTTTGCTATACAATAAGGCGTTGTTTTGAAATCACAGGTTTTTATACAATGATATCTGCATTCAAAGGGTTTCTTTTCACCATTTTCAACAGCAACAATAAAATTATTTTTAATAGCTCTTCCAGGCATTCCTACAGGACTTTTTATTATTGTTATATCATCGGATTTTGCATTGATAATGGCCTTTTTGAAATTTTCATGTGCATCGCATTCTTCTGTTGCAATAAATCTTGTAGCCATTTGAACGCCATCTGCTCCAAGATCTAAAATTTTTTTTACATCGTCTTTTGAAAATAAACCTCCACCGGCAATTAATGGGATTTTTTTTCCGTATTTCTTTTCAATAGAAATCAAAAACTCTTTTAATTGTGGAACAAGATTTTCAAGCGAATTTTTTTCTGAAAAGATTTCCTCTTTGCTTTTAAAACCGAGATGTCCTCCTGCCTTTGGACCTTCAAGAACTATTGCATCGGGAATATAATTATACTTTGAAACCCATCTTTTTATAATTACCTGTGCAGCTTTTACAGAAGATACTATAGGAACCAATTTTGTTTTTGTTTTTTCTGTTAAATATGAAGGTAAAGATAATGGTAATCCTGCTCCAGAAAATATAATGTCGATTCCTTCATCTATAGCTGTTTTTACCATGTCAGAATAATTAGTTAGTGCCACCATAATATTAACCCCAACTACTCCACCATTAGCTTTTTCTTTAGCACTTCTAATAAATTTCTTTAAAGCAATTTTACTTGCTTCTTTATAATTTTTCATATTTTCAAATAATCCTATTCCTGCTGTACCTATTACACCTATTCCTCCAGCTTTAGCTACTGCTCCTGCAAGATTATCCAGTGAAATTCCTACAGCCATTCCTCCCTGTACAAGCGGATATTTTGTTGTTAATTCTCCTATTTTTAAACCTTTGAAAATATTCTCACCCCTTTTTGATGACCGGTGGTCATTTATTTTTTAAAGAAAAAAGGGATTAATCCCTTGGTTCTAATGTTTTTTTCATAAAATCAATATAAAAATCCAGTATTGATTCTGCTACAAATTCATTCCAGTTTTCATATAATTTTTTTCTTAATTCATATTGTTGGACTATACCTATTGTTTGTAGCCATAGTAATGCAGCTAATTTATCTTTATCTATATCTTTTCTAATAGAGCCATCTTCAAGGCCTTTTAAAATAAGTAGTTTTAATATGTCATATATTTTTTCGCTTTTTTCATAAGTAGATACAACTTTTGGTTCTTCAGGGTCGAGATCTGCTTTTTCAGATTCATATTTTATTACAAAGCTATAATAGTCTGGATATTCTCTATAAAATTGAATGTATGCTCTACCCATGGATAAAATTTTATTTAGTGCATTTTTTTCTTTTTGAATATATGAAATTATTAATTTTTCAAGTATTTCAAGGCCTTCATATACAAGAGAAAAGTATAAGTCCTTTTTATTTGAAAAATACAAATAAATAGTACCTTTTGCCATTTTGGAAGCTTTAGCAATTTCAGACATCGATGTATTTTCAAAACCTTTTTCAAAGAAAAGTTTCTTTGCTTCATGCATTATTATTCTTTTTTTTCTTTGTATTTCTTCTTCGCTTAAATTTCTTCTTGGCATATTTTCACCTGACCATCAGTCATTTTTCTCGAAAATTATATCATGTTTTTTTAAAAGTGTCAAGTTTAGTTAATGGAGATGAGGTTGATAAATTCAATAAATATGATATAATAACTATATAAATAATATTTGTGGAGGTTGGTATTGATGGAATTGAAAAAGTTATTAAATGAAGATTTAAAAAAATATATGAAAGAGAAAAATACAAAAGCATTAAACGCTATAAAAATTTTAAAAACAGAAATAAAAAAGGCAGAGGTTGATAAAGGAGAAGAATTAACAGATGAAGAAATTCTTGCATTAATCAGAAAACAAATAAAAATGAGGCAGGATTCTATTGAACAGTATAAAAATGCTGGTAGAGAAGATTTAGTTGATGATGAAGTATATGAAATAGAGATACTGAAAAAATATTTACCACCAGAAATGTCAGATGAAGAAATTGAAAAGGTTGTTAAAAAGGTTATAGAAGAACTTGGCGAAGGAGCAAAGTTTGGTCAGGTAATGGGAAAGGCTATGGCAGAATTAAAAGGAAAAGCTGATGGTAAAAAGGTTAATCAAATTGTTAAAAAATTATTGGGATAATATATGAAGAAATTTTTATTAATTGTATTTTTTAGTCTGGTAGTTTTAGGATTTTCACAGATTTCATTTAAAAAAGAAATAGCAATTTTAGAGAGCAATTCAGATTCCTGGATTGCTTCTCGTGTTTTTGATTTGTTGAAGGATAAGTTATCGTATACATATAGGGTTTATACAAAGTCTATTGAAAAAGATACAAATAATATGACTTTGGATAATGTGGCATTAAAAATAGGTATTTCAGATGATGCATCTCAAAATATTATAAGAATAGTTGCGAATTTTGAAGATGAAGAAATTGATTTATCTGAAAGAATAAAGGATAACGATAAATGGTTGAATAATTTTGTTGTAAGGGTTTTAGAGAAAATTTCATTTGCACGTTATAAGAAAGATAAACGATGGCATATTTTACAATTAACTTATTGGGACGGGATAGACGAATATCCTAAGATGTCAAAAGATGGAAATAAACTGATTTTTATTTCAGATAGATATATTGGAAATAGAAATATCTGGGGATATGATTTTGAAAAAGAGAAATATTTTAATGTTTCACTTGATTTTTCTTCAGAGTATTTTCCGAATATTACTGAAGATGGAACTTTTATTTTTCAAACTTCTCTTTATGGAAAATGGGATGTTGTTATGTATAATCCGGATACAGAAGAAATTAAAAGAATTTCAAATGAATCTTTTAATGCATATAGTCCATATTACGAAAATGGAAATGTGTATTTTTCAATTGAAGAATTAAATGGTAAAATCTGGACGGAAATATATAAATATTCTATAAAAAGCAATGAGTTAGAAAAAATTACAAACCTGGAAGGTACAACAAAATATATTCCAGGAATATTGAATAATAAACTTATTTTTCAAATGGAAGATCCAAAAAGCGGGCAATTTGGAATATATGAAAAGAGAAAAGAAGGTATTTATCCATTAATTGATACAGATTTAAATGAAGTTGACCCTTTTGGAAATAAAGATAATCTGGTTTTTTCAAGATTGTATAAAGGTTACTATACTATAATTTTATATAACAATAAAACCAAAAAAGAGATTCCAATAACTCTTGGAATCTCTGATGACGCATTTTATCCGTCAATTTATAATGATATAGTTTTATTTTCTCTGTATTATAAAAATGGAGAACCGGATATCTTTGCAGTTAGAATAAAATAATTATTTTATTGCTTTTTCTATTTCGATTTTTTCTTCTTCTGTAAGTATTTTTTCAACATCGATTAAGAAAATCATACTGTCTTTTGTTTTTATAATACCTGTTATATAATTTGCTTTTGTTCCTCCAACTTCTGGTGCTTCTTCAATTTGTTCCTGAGTTATTGTCATAACTTCTTTTACTTCATCGACCATTAAACCATATTTTTTATCTTCAATTTTAACTACCAGAACTTTGGCTTTCAATTTATCTTCAAATTGTGGATAATTAAATTTAACCCTTAAGTTAATTATAGGAATTACTCCATCCCTGAAATTAACAATTCCTTCAATAAAATCTGAGGATTCAGGAATTTTTGTTGTTTTTTGATATTCGATAACTGTGTCGATGTGATTAATATCAATAGCAAATTTTTCATCATCAACACTAAAACTTACAGCTTTTAATTCAACAGACATAATTCTCCCTCCTTATATCCATGTTAGTTTCTATATTCATATTATATCATAATTTTACTGTATTTCATATATACCAATATAATTTTTATATCGTTTTATTTTTGTTGCATTTATATAACTTTTTCATAAATTAGTTCGGTAATCGAATTGTTTGAAAAAATATATTTTCTCTTAAAAAATAGTTATCATTAGGTTAACTTAGAAAGGCGGTTTTTTTTGTATAATGCGTAATGTAGAATAAAAAATTCAGGAAGGGTGTGATGTAATTGAATTTAAAGTATAAATTACTTTTGATTTTTCTTCTGGGAATATTGGTTCCTTTATTTATTCTGGGATACTTTTCCATAAAAAATTCTCAGGATATGATGACACAACAGATAGAAACAAATTTTGTTAATATTTTGGAATCGAGAAATTTTGAAATTTCCATGCTTATTGATAAATATAAAAATGCAATTAAGAGCATCGAAAATTTCCAGTATCTTCCAATTATGATTAAAAGTATGAATTCATATTTTAAAGGGTTTGAAGATATAAAAAATTTAAAAGATGTTTATGCAACATCCAATCCATATAAAATTGAAGAAAGATATAAATTGACTTCTGTTGATGAAGATAATCTTGAAAAATATGGCGATGATGAATTTTCAATTTCTGATTATAATCTTTTGCATAGAAAATATCATCCAAATTTAGTTCAATTTGCTTTTTCACAGTATATCACAGATATTTATTTAATAAACAAAGAAGGAGATATAATTTATTCCTTAAAAAAAGGTGAAGAATTTACAGAGAATCTCGAAAAGAATAACGAACTTTCAAATACTGCTCTTGGAAAGTTATATAAAGAATTAAAAAAGCAAAATGATGAAAAGACTTATATAGATTTTTCCAATATAGAAATTTATAAGTATAAACAAAATAAGCCTATTTTATTTATTGGTAAGCCATTTATTTATAGATATGCAAGGTATGGTTATATTGTTATAGCTGTGAATTTTGAAAAAGTTGTAAAGGATATTTTTGCACAATTAAATAATTCTCAGGACTTAAATATCTATATTGTAAATGCAAACAATATGCTTATAACTTCAATTGATGGATTGAAAACAGGAAGTATTATAGATAATAAATTGCTTCCAGGCCAGGAAAAGAAATTGGTTACATATAAGAATTTTGAGAATAAATCTGTGGTTGGTGTAAAAGGTGAGATTAAACTTAAAAATGAAAAATTGTATTTAATTATTGAAGAAAGCGAATCTGAGGCATTTCATATTGTAAATAAATTAAAGAGTATCTTAATTTCAATTATTTTAGTTACTATAGTATTTGCGGTTATTATTTCAATTGTTGTTTCAAATTCATTGACTAAACCAATAAAGAAAATAGAAACTAATGTTAAAAAGGTTACTACGGGCGATTTAAGAGATGAGTTGCATATTAAGCGTAAGGATGAAATAGGTCTTATAGCTAACTTATTTAATCAGTTAAAAGCTACAATAAAAAATATACTTGAATCATTTAATAAATATGCAAAAACATTAAGAGGCGTAGAGGATAATCTTGATGCTTCAGCAGGTGAGTTAAGCAAGATTTCAGAAGAAACATTTACATCGTTTAATAGAATTAAAGAAAATCTCGAAGTTGTTGCATCATCTGCAGAAGAAACAACTGCAAATATTGAAGAGATTACATCTGGAGCAGATATGGTTTCAAATGCTGCTCAGGATTTAAATAATAAAACACTTGAAATATCAAATAATGCGTTAAACAGTAAAAAAGATATACAGGTTATGATAAATGATATTGTAAGTATTGAAAAATTAATTGAAAAAAGTAATTCTATGATTATAAAGCTATTTGACAAGAGTAAAGAAATTGAAGATATTGTTGGTAAGATTACAGAGATATCAAAGCAAACTAATTTATTAGCATTAAATGCTGCAATAGAAGCTGCAAGAGCAGGAGAAGCCGGAAAAGGTTTTGCTGTTGTTGCTGATGAAATAAGAAAATTGGCAGATGAATCAAACCTTTCGGCAAATAGTATAACAGAAAATTTAAAAGAGTTAGTTGATGATGCAAGTGAAGCACTTGAAGAAAGTTCAAATATAACTAAAACAGTAAATACCATAGTTGAATCTGTAAAGAATATAGGTATGCAAATGGAAAATATTTTGACAGAGATTAATTCTATTTCTGAAATGGTTGAACACACTGCAAATATTTCAAATCAACAGAAAGTTTCTACTTCTGAAATAACAAAAGCAATAGAGGCAATTTCAGTTTCAATACAGAATATAACTGAAGAGGTTGAAGAAGTTTCTGGAATGATGGAAAAACAGAAGGTTAAAATAAAAGATTTTGATGCTTTAATTGATAATCTCGAAGATATGATAGATGAAATGAATTCTTTTGTTCAAAGATTTAAATACTAAAAAGTGCGCATTTATGCGCACTTTTTTATAATACCTAACATAATATATAAAGTTTTAAGTAAAATTTATGTTAATATTGAACTTTTTTTGGTATAATTAGTCTAAGGGTATAGGAAGAAATTAAAGGGAGGGATCCCATATGAGAATTGGTAATAATTATTTAAATCAAACAAATCAATTATCGACACTATCTAATTTGTTATTAAAAAAGTCACAACAATTAGCAAGTGGTAATAGATTGATTAATGCTGGAGTGGATCCAGCAGGTATGGCTATTGCTCAGAAAATGGATAATCAGATTAGATCAGGTTATCAAGCAGCAAGAAATATTTATGATGGTATTGGTGCAATGAATGTTGCAGATCAGGGAATTGGTTCGATTCAGGAAACTGTTGGAAGAATGAGAGAATTGGCTGTGAGAGCAGGAAATGGGACGTTAACTGCTGAAGAAAAGGATGCTATTCAGCAGGAATTTGAGCAGTTAAAAATGCAAATTAGAGATACCGTAAGAAATACACAATTTAATAATAAACAACTGCTAAATGGTGAGTTTAATGTTAATATTACTCTTGATCAGAATGGAAGTAATAATTTAAATGCACAGATTGCAGATTTAAGGCCTGAAGCACTTAATTTAAATGATTTGAAATTGGATACAACAGATGATATCAATACTACAATTAAAACGTTGGATCAGGCTCTGGAACAGTTGAATGGAACCAGAACTCAGGTTGGAACATATACAAGAAGATTAGAAGCAGCTGCAAATAATGTTTTAAGAAATGTAGAAGATACAACAGCTGCTAATAGCAGAATAGCTGATACGGAAATGGCAAGAAGTATGGCAGAATACATGAAAACTCAAAATTTACAACAGATGAGTACAATGTTGTTAGGTCAAACAGGTCAGATGAATGCAGCATCAGTATTAAACATATTGCAATCTCCTTAAATATAATGTAAAGCAAAAAGGGCAGATTTTCTGCCCTTTTTTGTTATTTATAATAAAGTTGTAGGAGGATTTACGTATATATAGCATTTCTTACCATATTCTTTTATTATTTCCATTAATTTTTCTTGATCATTAATATTATCTTTAATAATAACCTGATATCTATATAATCCTCTCAATTTAGGAATTAACGGTTCTGTTGGTTCAAGAATTTCAATTGAGTTGTCAAATAAGTCATTTATTTCTTCATAAAAATCAAAGGCCTCTTTATAAGCTTTATTTTTATCTTCATTTGAAAAGAGAAAGATAATTAATTGAGAAAAAGGTGGATAATTGAATTTTTTTCTATTGCTTAGTTCTAAATCTATGATTTTATCATAATCATGATTTTTGACAGCATCAAAAAAATCTTCTCCAGATTTAAAGGTTTGAATTATAACCTTTCCTTTTTCTCTTCTTCCAGAACGACCGGCAACCTGAATTAATAATGATGCGGTATGTTCAAATGATGTATATTCTGGAAAGCTCAAGTATCTGTCGCTGTCTAAAACTATTACCAATTTTATGTCACTAATATCCAATCCTTTTGTTATCATTTTTGTTCCAACTATAATCATAGGTTCTTCTTTTTTTATTTCGTTAAAAGCGTTTTCTAAGTCTTCGTGAGTTTTTATAATTTCTCTATCAATTCTAACTACTTTTCTTGAAGGGAAAAATCTCAATATTTCATTTACCACGCGTTCTGTTCCATATCCTCGTGATTGAAGAGTTGGAGAACCACATTTTGGACATACTGGTGGTACATTTATTTCATATCCACAATAATGACATTTAAGCTTTTTGGTATGTTTATGATAGGTTAGTGAAATATCACAATGTTTACATTTAATTATTTCACCACAATTTGTGCAGATCAAATAGTTTGCATATCCCTTGGTGGGAGAAAAGATAAGCACTTTTTTGTTATTGCTTAGCGTTTTACTAATTTCTTTTATAACCTTTTTTGTAAAAATCCAGCTAACCTTTTCTTCTTTTTTTATGTCAATAATTTCTATGTCCGGCATTTGCGTAAATACACGTTCTTGAAGTTTGTGTAGATTTATCTTACCTTCAAAAGCGTTTTTCATTTCACGTATTGTTGGAGTTGCTGAAGATAATATAACCTTTATATCTTCTATTTTTGATCTTAAATATATTACTTCTATGGCGTCATAGGATAATTGATCAAATTGATAAAATGATTGATCATGTTCTTCATCGGCAATAACAAGTCCCAGATTTTTCAGGGGAATCCATACAGCACTTCTTGCTCCAACAAGTATATCAATTTCACCATTTACAGCTTCATACCATGTTTTGATTTTTTCTGCAGGAGAAATACCAGAATGATAAACTCCTATTTTTTTATCAGGGAATCTATTATTTATTCTTGAGATTAATTGTGGGGTTAAAGAAATTTCTGGTAATAATATCATGACTTTTTTTTCGTTTTTAAAGTATGATTCCATAGCTTCAAAGAATATTTCTGTTTTACCACTTCCGGTAACTCCATATAATAACTCTATATTTTTATTTGAATATAGTATTTTTTCAAGTATTTCCTTTTGTTTTTCAGTAAGTGAAACCTTAAAGGGTGTTTCCTTTTTATAATCTGTATAAGAAATAATTCCTTTTTTTATTAATGTTTTTAATGCGGTAGACCCAGGTTTTATTATATTATTTTGATATAATTCTTTTTCTATTACACAACCGTTGTTTTCCTGAAGAAAATTTATTATATTCATTCCAGCCTGAGAAACTTTTTGTTCAAGTAATTGATTTAAGTCTAATTTTAAGGATATATACCTATCTTTTTTTTCGATTTTTCTTTTATAGTACAATTCAAGAGAAACTATATGATTTTCAAGCAATTGTTTTAATTTTTTGTTTGCTTCCTTTTTTGTTTTGAATTTTTTATAAAATTCGTTTATAAAAATAGGTTTTTCAATAGGAGCTAAAGGCGATTTTGGTATTATTTTAATGCGAGTTCTATCAGAAGAAATTGGCGGAAAAACAATTTTTGCAATCTCGCTTATTGGCATTAAAAATTTTATAGAAGCTTCTTTTATTAATTCAATATGTTTTTGCGAGATTAAAGGTTTTTCATCGAGTAATAATTCTATTTCTTTTACATTATAAGGTTTTTCAGAGGTTTCTGAAAGTATAACGCCTATTTTTTGCTGATTTCTAAAATCAACTAACACCCGTTGGCCGGGTGTTAGTTGATTTGTTGATTTATATGTATATGTGTTATATGTATATGTTCCAAATACGGCTATTTCATAATAGTGATACATATTTTCACTGCCTTATTAAGATTTTTATTTCCAATCCATTTACTTTATTGATTTTGGTAATTTTTTCTTTTGTAAAGTAATCTATATATTCATTATTAAGTTCTAGATTTATTTTTGCAGGTGTTTTTCTCGAATTGGTAATAACGATTACCTCGTTATTATTATAAACTCGTTTATAAATTAAAGTGCCTAATTTTTTCTTTAATATAATATAATCACCGTATCGCAAAGCAGGATTTTCTTTTCTTAATTTTATTAATGATTTATAGTAGTTTAAAATATCTTTGTTCCATTTGCTTTTATCCCATGGGAAAGGCTTTCTACACCAGGGGTCTCCACCACCATCAAGTCCAATTTCATCTCCATAATATATTAAAGGTGCTCCAATAAATGTCATTTGTAAGGCTACAGCTATTTTAAAGCGTTGCACATCGCCGTTTAATTCATGCAAAATTCTTGGTGTATCATGACTATCAAGAAGATTCCATAATATATGCCATACCTGAGGTGGATATTTTTTTAAATAGTCATTGGTATTTTTTATAAAATTTGATGCGCTTCCACCTTTTGCATATAATATAGCAGCATCTCTAAACAGATAATTCATTACTGTATCAAATGCGGGTTTTTCAAAATAATGTGTGGAATCTTTCCAGTATTCACCGCTTATAAGTGCATTATCATTAATTCCTTTTACTAAAGGCCTAAAAAAATCTTCCCAGAATGAGTCTTTAATTTGTTCTACAGCATCAAGTCTCCAACCGTCAATATCAAATTCCATCCATTTGCCAATTATTCTTGAAAAATAAGCTTTTACTTCTGGATTGTCTATGTTTAATTTTGGTAAATCTGGATATCCCCACCAGCATTCATAACTTTCAGGTGATTTTATTACAGGAAATTTCTTTATATAATACCAATTGAGATATTTTGAATTATCCTGTTTTTTGAAAATATCTTCCATGGCAAAGAATTCATCACCCGAATGATTGAAAACACCGTCAAGAATAATTTTAATATCTTTTTCGTGAAGTTTGTTTACAAGTTTTGCAAATAAATTATCATCGCCAAAATGCGGATCAATTTTTAAATAATCTTTTGTATCATATTTATGACTTGAAACTGACTCAAAAATAGGATTGAAATATATTCCTTCGATACCAAGTTCTGTAAGATAATCAATAGAATCTATAACTCCCTGTAAATCCCCGCCGTAAAAACCATGTGAACCAAGTGATTCCTGAGTATATGGTCCATTCCAATTATTTGTATATGCCGGGTCGTTTTCTTTATTGCCGTTTCTAAACCTTTCAGGAAATATTTGATAGAATATTCTTCCTTTTGCCCATTCTGGCACGTCAAAATATTTAATAGCAGGATTTTCAAAATCAAAGAAAAAATTATTTTCGGGAATTTGGATGGTTGTTTCTCCGTCTTTTATGAGAAAATGGTATTTTAATATATCTGAAGGGGTTTTTATGTGAAATCTATATAATAATGTATCTGAAAAATCTATTATTTCTTTATTTAAAATCTCTCCGTTGCCAACGAATATTACATCTTCAACATCATTTTTTTTAACTTCAACAGCTAAATATATTTCGCCTTTTTTTACAGGATTAATATATTTTCTTTTTAATTCATGTTTTGCCAGATTTATTATTCCATCACCAACTGCCACTATTTTTTCACCCTCTCTTTTTATAATCAATAATGAATAAATTTTTCCATTAAAATATTTTGTATTGATATTCTTATAATCCAGAGTTTCTTTTCCATCTATTATATAAAGATATTTATAAATGCCTTCTGATAAATTAAATGTAGTTTTCCATAAGCCTGTTTGGGTTTTATTTAAAGGAACAGGTGAAAAATTCGTAAAATCACCTGTTATATACACATTTGATGCATCTTGAGTATAATAAAAAGAAATTTTTATAGGAAAGACTATTAATGAAAGTAATAAAACTAAAATTATAAGAATATATTTTTTCACGTATTATCTCCTTTCAAATATAGTGCTCCAAATTTCATATCATTTTCAAAAGTAGAATATTCCTTATTTTTATAGTATAAAGAATAAACGTTAGTAGCCTTAAAATCGTATTTTATCATCTCAAAATATAATTTTTTGTCTATATTCCACATTCTTTTATTATTTGATATATCTCTTTCGATTTTTTTTATTATAGAAATATAATTTGAAGGTGTTGTAATAATAGGGTATTTTACCTTTTTTTTCATAATTGAAAGTAATTTTCTTCCTTTTTCAGTAAATCCAAGAACTCTTAGATATTGTGGTCCTTTTTTATTTGCTTCTGTAATTAATTTCTCTTCTATTCCAAAATAAATATTTAATATGCTTCTTTTGATTCTTGTATAGGTGAATCTTTTTGCTTTTACATCTTCAAATAATCCTTTAATAGTATAATTATGTTTTGCTGCTTCGATGATTCTTTGCTCTAACCCTTCTTTTATACCATGGTATTTTTTTAATTTGTCCCTATCAAGTGTTCTAAGATGCGAAATAAAAGAGATTTCCATATCTTCAAGAAAAATAGGTGCCCTTCCATTTTTCTCTTCTTCCAATATTTTTTGAAAAGTAATATCTGGAACTGCATCTTTTATAAGATCATATTTTTTTTCATTCCATAATTTTCTTATAGCTGTAGCACTTGAAAACTTTCCTTTGAATTTATCTTCATTGTAATCTGCACCCTGTCTTTTTATTGTATGGGGAATGATTTTTGAATTATATTCTTTTAAAGCTCTTAAATATTCAACACCTAAAATATCATTGGATTTTTCTATTATAAGTATTTTTTCTTCTGATAATAAACTGTTTTTTATACAATAATCAATAAGTGCGTATTTTCTTGCATTTGGAAATGAATATCCTTCTTTTAATTTTATTTTTAAAAGTTTTTGATACTCTTCAGGTTGATTATGTAGTATATCAGCTATAACATTTAAAGTTTCTACATCAGAGGATTCACTTCCAAAAACAATATCTGTTACAACCTCTGTTCTATTAAGAGTTCCAATGGAGCCAAGAGCAAATCCGCCAGCATCCTGAATTGAATATAAAAATGGAAGTTCAAATACAATATCTATTCCCATTTTTAAGGCTATTTCTGCTCTTGAAAATTTATTCAAAATAGCAGGTTCCCCCCGTTGCACAAAATTTCCACTCATTACAGCAACGGTAAAATCGGGATTTATTAATTTTTTTGCCTGTTCCAGATGATAAAAATGCCCATTATGGAATGGGTTATATTCTACAATTATGCCAAGTACTTTCATTTATTTATTAACACTCCGTTTTTGGTTCTTCGTGATCCTTTAAAATTTTTGGATTATTATTATCATCAACAACAACGATTTTTGGTTTTGAATTCTCTCCTTTTTCATATAAACCATAAGCCATTATAATTACTTTATCCCCTAACTCAACCATTCTTGCAGCTGCCCCATTTAAACCAATGATTCTTGAACCTCTTTCTCCTTTAATAACATATGTTTCAAATCGAGCGCCGTTGTTTATATCAACTATTTGAACCAATTCGTTTTCTTCAATATCTGCTAATTCCATTAATTCTTCATCGATTGTTACACTGCCTTCGTAATGAATATTTTTTTCTGTAACTGTAGCTCTGTGAATCTTACCCTTTAAAAGAATTCTAAACATTCACAAGACCTCCTATCAATAATTTCTATTATATATTCTACCACTATTTCTTGTATTTAAAATTAAAATTACTATTGCAGAATAATTAATTGTGGTATAATATAAATAATAATCCAGAAAAAGGGGGAGATTTTATGCCAAGAACAGTTTTAATTGACGGTAGTGTATCATATTCGTCTAATGCTCAGATTGTTCATAGTAAAATTTTGAAAGAACTGCTTATTGAATATCTCGAAGATCTTGAAGAAAGAAACGAAAGTTTATTGACCTTTTTTATGTCTTTTTTGAAAAATGAAGATGCTGTAGATATTGAAGAAAGATATGATTTAGACCAAATTATAAAAATGCTATTTGCTCTTTCCGCTGAAAAAATTGATGAAATTGATTCATCGCCATTTTATAGCTTCCCAAAACTAAGCGATAAAAAGGATCAGATTATAAAATTTGTAGAAAGTATTTATAATCTCTGGAGAAATAAACACAGGTTTATGATTCAAAAAACTGCCTATGTATCAAATGGAATTCAAAAAATATATAAAGAAATGATACTTGTGAAGAATAATACAGATTTCAAAAGCCTTGTTACTAACTTTTATAGACAGATTTTGATAAACGTATCTGATGAAAGGTTAAAAGTTTTAAGACAATTGCCAAGTGGTGCTCAGGTAGCCTTTTCTGTTGATTATCCGCAATTTAAATCTGAAGTATTAAACGGTTCTAAATCATTATATAAAACACCATTTGTCTGGGGAGTTGTCTTTGAACCGCCTGTGATTTTTTATACTAAGTCAAATAAGCGTAAAGGATTATTTAAAGTCTTTGATAAACCAATTTTGAAAAATATAGAATTTGATAATCCTGAGGATTGGTTTGCATTTCCAATTCATGTGGGTAAGAAATATATTCTTGTATATGTATATAAAGAATTTCTTGCTATGGCTGCAGGATTAACAAATCTTTTTGAATTAGCTGGATATGGAATAGTTCAAAGAAGAAAACCCGATGGAATTTATTTTTATGGACTTGAAGATAAATATTTTGAAAAAGATGAATATAGAAATGGCATTATTTTTAAAGAAGAAGATGGAACATATGTTGGAATGGTTGGCCGAGATGATTATATAGATTATTTTGGATATATGAAAAAGATGATACTTACAATTCATAATTTAATAGTAATAGATTCAGGAAATCTTCCTATTCACGGAGCACTTGCAGAAATTGTATTGAGAAACGGTAAAAAAGCAAATGTAATGTTAATGGGAGATAGCGGTGCTGGAAAATCTGAAACGCTTGATGCGTTAAATAGATTATCTAAATATGTTTCAGAGGTTAATATATTAATTGATGATATGGGATCACTGGAAATAGATGATAACGGAAATGTGGTCGCATATGGAACTGAAACAGGGGCTTTTGTAAGATTGGATGATTTACAGCCCGGATATGCATATTCTGCAATTGATAGAAGTATATTTATGAATCCAAATGAAACAAATGCAAGAGTTATAGTGCCATATTCAAATTATAAGGAAATTATTATGCCAACAAAGATAGACTATTTCTTATATGCAAATAATTATACTAAAGTTGAAAATGATGAATACATTTCATTCTTTGAGGATTGCGATTCAGCGTATGAGGTACTTTCAAAAGGTGCAAGAATGGCAAAAGGAACAACAGCAGAAGTAGGATTAACCTATAGTTATTTTGCCAATCCATTTGGAGCAATACAAAGAAAAGAAGTACATGAAAAAATAGCCCAAAAATTCATAGAACAAATGATAAAAACAGGAGTTAAGGTTGGGGAAATAAAAACACAGTTAGGTGTTTCAGGTTTTGAGGATGATGGGCCAGTATATGCAGCAAAGGCTCTTTTGAAACTTATTGAAGAACAATAATGATTTTATCTTGCTATAATAAATAGGAGGGCAATAAAATGGATTTAACTGAAATACCAATAAATGAAGAAAAAGTATTTACAGGAAGATTACTCGATGTTAGAAAATATACAGTAAAGCTTCCAAACGGTAAAGAATCAACAAGAGAAATAGTTGTACATCCAGGGGCAGTGGCAATGCTTCCTGTGGAAGATGATTATGTATATCTTGTGGAACAATATAGATTTCCAATAAGCCAAACATTGCTTGAAGTGCCAGCTGGAAAGTTTGATGAACCTGGGGAAGAACCTCTTGAATGCGGAAAAAGAGAACTCGAAGAAGAAATAGGAAAAACAGCAGAAAAATGGATATATCTTGGATATATTCATACAACTCCGGGTTTTTCAAATGAAGTGATACACTTATATCTTGTAAAAGATTTAAAAACGACACAAACAAATCCTGATGAAGATGAATTCCTTGAAATAAAAAAGATAAAGATAAAAGAGTTTGAAAAAATGATACTTGAAAATAAAATTACCGATGCAAAAACTATAGCCTGTTATAGTCGAGCTAAACTTTTAGGAGAAATATAATATAATAATAAAATAACCAGTGCTTAATTGCACTGGTTATTTTATTACGACAAATTCAAATTCGGCGCGTGCAAGGATTTCAAATTTTCCATATTTATCTTTCCAGACTTCTCCATAAACCTTTATTTTTTTATCTTTTAAATCATAAATATTTAAACTATCAAAAAAAGCATTGTATTCATTTCTTCTTATAGTTACATAAAAACTACTATCCTGGGATTCTATTTTTAAGAAACTTCCTGAACTACTTACATTTTTTACATTAAATATTACCCATCTAATTTTTCCAATATCCTCTTTTGATAATTGTGTGTCTAAAACCTCTCTATCTTTTGAATCGTAAAAAGAAAAAATACCTTTTCTATTTTCGAATGCACTTTTGTAAGCTTCGATGAAATCTTCTTTATGTTTTGAGGTGTCGTCATAAAAAAGAGGTCTTGCATAGCCATTTTCCATTATTTCCTTATTTAAAAAATGCAAATTCCCTTCTTTATCTTTATAATACACATAAGCTAATAATCTTCCATAATATCCAGATTTATCAGAATCAAATTCAAGAAAAACACGTGATTTATTAAGGTTTTCAGTATTGATTTTATTTCTTGTAAACCAATAAGCCTTTTCACCTAATTCGCCAAGCGGTTTATCGCCACTGTGTGTTTCTGGTGTGTCAATACCTATGAATCTAACAGATACTTCATCACCTTCATAAAATACTCTTATAGTATCTCCATCAATAATTCTTGAGACGTAATAACTTTTTTCAAAAGAAATATTTACTAAATTCGAAGAATTGCTGAAAGAAACTATAAATAACAGTAATGAGAATAATATAAATATTCTTTTTTTAAAATTCAAGATAAATCACTCCCTTTTTATAAAGATATGTGGTAATATTTAGTGTACCATAAAAAGTAAAAAAGCTCAATATTAAAAAAATTAAATGTCAAAATAAATTTGGAGGTGATTCATGTGAAACAAAAAAAATGGATATATATTTTGTTTGTTATTATGTATACAACAATATTTGGAATGTTTGATGGTACTAAATTTTCTGTTTTTTCAAAATATACAATAAATTTTAATAGCACAGATAATTTTATTTCAATATTTCCAATAACATACTTAGATATAGGAATTACAAATAATATTTCTTTAAATTTTAATGATTATCCAACCATAGATTCTACAGCTATTTTTATAAAACTTAGAGATGATGAAGTGGTGAATTTTAAAGTTCCACAACATTATTATTTAAATTATCATAGCAATAATATATCATTACTATTTGGAAGATTTCAATTTAAAGATTATCCTTACGATATGAGAAGATATTATTCTTTTAGAATTGGAGGGTTTAGAGACGATTTAGGAGATAGTAAATATGATTTAGATCCTATGAAAATGGCAATTGGGGGATATATAAAACCGATAGGCGATTTGAAATTTGGAGGAGCATATAGTTTAGAAGATAAATCAATTTATGCATATTTGGGGTTAGATGAAAGATATAAAAAATATATGTTCTATCTTTCTCAGGATAATAAGCACGACAAACTTTCAGTATCATTAGCTGGATACAACTCAATTAGATGGAATAGAAAATTAATAACACAATTATTTTATAGTGCTGGATATGCTGTAAATTCAAGTGTTGAAAAATTTTCAGAAATTGTAAGCAACTTTGATAAAATAATTGAAATTTTACCAATACCAAAAGTTGTTGTAGGTGGTAAGGTAAATTATTATCCATATTATTTAAAGGGAATAGTATATTACAATATGGATGAAAATGGTGATAATCAATATTATTTAGATGTTGATGCAGCAACTAATAATCCTATAGGAAAAACATGGTTATATGAAGTAAGATTTGGATATTATTTACCAAAACCATGGAAAATGGAAGTCTTTGCGCAGGGAAATTCATTAGATGAAGGAATACTTACAGATTACATAGTAAATTATGGTGTTCAAATTGAAGGGAAAAACATTTTGATAGAGTTTTATAAAAAAGATATAGATAAAATATCTGAAAATAATCAAAAGATATTTATAAAATTTATTTTGGAAAAAGACTTTAAATTGTTGGATAAAGCGATATTCGAATATTTTTAGATAAAATAAAGGAATAAATAAAAAAAGAAAAAATATAATCAAATGGTTAATTGATTAAAGAGGCAATAAAAAAGTATTTTAGGAAATAAGATAAGTTATTATAAACTAAAAAATGGTATTGATTCACTGATGCTTAACGAAATTAACGAAACTGTAAGTTGACAAAAGAGGA
>NZ_LBFA01000029.1:0-53173 GCF_013363265.1 Marinitoga sp. 1138 | reverse complement strand
TAGAATGTTCATGGGATTTGATGAAAAATATATAAAAATACTGATGTATAGCTACTTAATATTAACACCATTTGCAATGGTAAAGATGGAGTATCCAGTAGAAGGCGGATATGTGGATATAGCAATGTTCAAAAGATATGAAGAAGTGCCATATGAAGCGATAATAGAAGTAAAATACATAAAACAAAATGAATATACCGAAAGTAAATTCAAAGAAAAAATCGCTCAGGCAAGGGAACAGATAGAAAGATACAAAAAATCATATGAATTAAATTCAAAAAATGAGAGAATGAAAAAATTCATAATAATCTTTGTTGGAAAAGAAGCTAAGTTTGTTGAGGAAGTGAAATAAAATCCTCCTCTTCCTGGATAATAGAAACAACTCAGGAAGAGGAGTTTTTTATAATACTTCTTTACAACATTATTGATTTTTATATACAGAAATATTATTGTAAAAAATCACTTGACAATTCATAATTTATATGTTAGAATTTATTCAAATAATAGTATGGAGGAGTTTAGTATGTTTTTAAGATTGCTATTAAATACAATAAATAACAATAAAACATTAAATAATCAGCCCGAACCCAAAGGTGTGGTCTTTACACAACACCTTAAGTTCGGTGTATAATGCTATTTGTATAACTTAAGGGATTAATGTAAAGGCCACACTATAAAAAGTGTGGCCTTTTTTCTATATCAGGAGGTGATTTGATGAAAAAAGAAGATTTAAAGCACGGTCTTGAGGGTGTTGCTGTTGCAATAAGTTCCATATCTTATATAGACGGTGAAAAAGGTAAGCTCGTGTATAGAGGATTTGAAATAGAAGATCTCGTTGAAAACTCATATTTTGAAGAGGTAGCATATTTAATCTGGTTTGGCTCTTTGCCAAATGAAAATGAAGAGGATTTTATAAAATCAATGTTATCAAAAAAGAGAAATCTTCCAGAAAACATTGTGGAAATGATGAGGTTATTCCCGGAAAACGCTCATCCCATGGCTGTTTTACGAAGTGTTGTTTCAATGCTTGGAATGTATTCAAAAGAAGATAATTCAACGCTTGAAAATGCTATTAATTTAACGGCAAAGATTCCAACAATTATTGCATATTGGTATAGGATAAAAAATAATTTACCTATTATTTATCCTGAGGAACATCTCAATCATTCTGAGAATTTCCTGTATATGATGTTTGGTGAATTACCTGAATATTCAAAATGTTTTGATAAGGCTTTAATACTGCATATGGAACAGGGAATGAACGCATCAACCTTTGCTTCAACGGTGACCTCATCAACATTGTCTGATATCTATTCTGTTATTACAACTGCAATAGGCACATTAAAAGGACCATTACACGGCGGAGCAAATGAAAAGGTGCTTGAAATGCTGGAAGAAATAGGGGATATAGAGAATGTTCCTGAATATATTGATAATCTTATTAGAAACAAGAAAAAGATAATGGGATTTGGACATAGAATTTATAAAACATATGATCCAAGGGCAAGAATTCTAAAAAAATGGGTTCAGGAAATTTCTGCTCATGAGAAGGTTGATTTTTTTGATATTGCCGTAAAGGTTGAAGATGTTGTGGTAAAAAGGTTTAAGGATAAGAATATTTATCCAAATGTGGATTTTTATTCTGGTATTCTCTATAACCACTTTGGCATTCCAAAGGAATTTTTCACAACGATTTTTGCCATGGCAAGAATTGTAGGTTGGACTGCACATGCAATGGAATACAGAAAGAATAACAGAATTTTCAGACCGCGCTCTATTTATAATGGACCAAAAGATTTGAAATATAAGGATATGAAGGGAGTTGAAATAAATGGGTAAAACACTTGCAGAGAAAATACTCAGCATGCATGCAGGCAAAGATGTAATACCCGGCGAAATTATAATTGCCAATGTTGATCTTGCTTTTGTTCAGGATGGAACCGGGCCTTTAACTGTTGATCAATTTGAAAATATGAATTTTAAAAATGTAAGCACTAAATCTCTCGTTTTTATAGATCATGCTTCACCAAGTCCAAGAAAAGAACTTTCAAATACGCAGAAAAAATTAAGAAATTTTTGTAAAAAAACAGATGCGGAAATATATGATATTGGCGAAGGAATATCACATCAAATTGTAGCTGAGGAATATGCAAAACCAGGAGATTTAATTGTCGGTGCCGATTCACATTCATGTACCGCTGGGGCATTTGCTGCTTTTGCAACAGGAATGGGTTCAACAGATATTTCTCTTGCATATGGTCTTGGAAAGGTATGGCTAAAGGTTCCTGAAACATATAAGATTGTATTAAAGAATAAATTAAACAAAGGTGTATATGCCAAGGATATAATCCTTTATCTTATAGGCATGATAGGTGCTGACGGCGCCACTTATAAGGCTTTGGAGTTCTCAGGCGATGGTATAAAAACATTATCAATGGAATCAAGACTAACCATTTCAAATATGGCAGTTGAAGCGGGTGCAAAGGTTGGATTGTTCCCTGCTGATGAAATTACAAAGGAATATATGAAAGAACAAGGAAGAGAAGATGAATTTAAGGAATTATTCCCCGATGAAGATGCAAGTTATGAAAAGGTTATTGAAATTGATCTGTCTGAAATAGAACCTCAGGTTTCATTCCCTCATACTGTAGATAATACAAGAAATATAAACGACGCAAAAGGTGTTAAAATTGATCAAATATATATTGGAACGTGTACAAATGGAAGGATGGAGGATTTGAGAATTGTTGCTTCAATATTAAAAGGAAAGAAAAAAGATAAGGATATTAGATTAATAATAGCCCCTGCCTCAAAAAAGATTTATTTACAGGCATTACAAGAAGGCTTAATTTCCACATTTATTGAAGCAGGAGCTACTATATTGCCTCCAGGTTGTGGCCCATGTGTTGGCGTTCATGCTGGCGTCCCGGCTGACGGTGAGAAAGTACTATCAACACAAAATAGAAATTTCCACGGAAGAGCAGGAAATCCTGATTCTGAAATATATCTCTGTTCTCCTGCAACAGCTGCTGCCAGCGCATTAACAGGGTATATTACAGATCCAAGGGAGGTAATATAATGATTTTTAAAGGAAGAGTATGGAAATTCGGCGATAATATTTCAACTGATCATATAGCACCGGGAAGATATTTCCATTTAAGATCAAATCTTCCGGAATTGGCAAAACATGTTTTAGAGGATGCAAGAGAAGACTTTGCAAAAAGTGTTGAAAAAGGAGACATTATTATTGGTGGAAATAATTTCGGGCTTGGTTCTTCAAGGGAACATGCACCAAGGATTATAAAGGTTGCAGGTGTTTCATGCGTTATTGCAAAATCATTTGCAAGGATTTTTTACAGAAATTCAATTAATATTGGACTGCCTGTTATTGAATTAAAGGAAGTCGATGAATTTAACGAAGGGGATATTATCAAGGTTGATACAAAGCTTGGAGTTATTGAAAATATTACTCAGGATAAAAAGTATCATTTTATTCCTTTTCCTGAATTTGTTAATAAAATACTCGAAATTGGTGGAATTGATGAATATATAAAAAAATATGGAGATTATGGAGTGTGATATGATATGAAGATTGGAATTATAGGCATTGGTAATATTGGAAGTATGCTTGTAAAAAGATTTTCAATTAATAAAGAATATGAATTGTATATCTATGATGTAAACAAAGAAAGAATTAAAAAATATGAAGGTGAAAATATACATATAGAAGATGAAATTTCAAAGGTATACGAAAAGGCGATATTTACTTTTGTTTCTGTAAAACCTGTTCATTTAAAAAATGTGTTTGATAAAATCAAGGATTTATCAGAAGAGAACAGATATATTATCAGCACCGCTGCTGGAAAGACTCTGGATGATTTATATGAATTATCAGGCAAAAAGAATATTTTCAGAATAATGCCAACTGTTATTTCAAATTCAGGATTGGGCACTACTGCAATTGCATATAATCCTGCAATACCGGAAAATATAGTTAGCGATGTAAAATCAATACTTTCAAACCTCGGAGAAGTGCTTGAAATTGAGGAAAAGAAGTTTGATGCATTTACTGTTTTAAATAGCAGCGGTCCTGCTTTTGTTGCATATATAATAGAAAGTTTTCTTGAAAGCGGTATAAATATTGGATTGTCCCACGATGATTCATTAAAGATTGTAGCAAATACTTTTATGGGAACATTGGAATATTTAAAAAATGAAGAGTTAAAACTCTCGGAGTTGAAATATATGGTTTCTTCACCAGGTGGGGTAACCATAAAAGGATTATATGAAATGGATAAAGCGACAGTAAAAGGTTCAATAATGAAGGCAATTGAAGAGGCATATTTAAAAAACAAAAAATTGTAAGCGAGGTGATTATAATGAATGAATTAATAGAAAAAGCAAAGAATTTAAAATCTGCTTCTGATTTTTTAAAGAAAACAAAGGCCAAAGAAAAAAATGAAGCTATTCAACAAATTGCTATAGCTCTTGAAAAAAATATGGATTATATATTGTCTGAAAATAAAAAAGATGTTGACATTGCAAGAAAAAATGGCGTTAAAGAAGCATTGGTTGACAGGCTTGCCTTAAATGAAAAAAGGATAAAGGGCATGATTGACTCATGTAATACGGTTATTAATCTTAAGGATCCTGTTGGTGAAATATTTGATTCATTTTTAAGAGAAGATGGAATTAGAATAAGCAAAATGAGAGTTCCACTTGGAGTAATTGGAATAATATACGAGTCAAGACCTAATGTTACTGTAGATGCCACAATTCTTGCTTTAAAATCAGGAAATACAGTTTTGTTGCGTGGGGGTTCCGATGCAATTAATTCAAACAAGGCACTTGTTAAGGTTATTAAAGAAGGGTTGAAAAATTCCGGCATTCCTGAAAATTCTGTTGAATTAATAGAAAATACAGACAGAGCATTGGTAAATGAAATGCTTAAATTAAATGAGTATCTTGACCTTGTTATTCCAAGAGGCGGAAAGGGGCTTATTAACTTTGTTGTAAAAAATTCTACAGTTCCTGTTCTGGAAACCGGCGTTGGAATATGCCATATTTTTGTTGATGAAAGCGCTGATGTTATGAAATCCATTGATATTATAGACAACGCAAAGACACAAAGACCTGGAACATGCAATACAGTTGAAACTGTGCTAATTCATAAAGATATTGCTTCAAAGATATTGCCTGATTTGAAGAAAAGGCTTGAAGAGAAGAATGTTGAAATAAGAGGATGTGAAGAGGTATTAAAACATATTGATGTAAAATCTGCAACAGAAGAAGATTGGGCTACGGAATATCTCGATTTGATTCTGTCAATTAAGGTTGTAAATGATTTAGATGAAGCTATATCGCATATCAAAACCTATTCAACTGGACATTCTGAGTCAATTCTTACAGAAGATTATTTAAATGCTATGAAATTTGTGGAAGAAATAGATTCTGCAGCTGTTTATATAAATGCTTCAACGAGATTTACAGATGGCGGTGAGTTCGGAATGGGTGCAGAAATGGGAATTAGCACTCAAAAAATGCATGCAAGAGGTCCTGTTGGATTAAAGGAACTTACAACATATAAGTTTGTTATACAGGGCAATTATGATGTGAGGGGTTAATATATGGAAAAGATTGTAATAAAGGTTGGAAGTAATTTATTAATAAAGAACAATGATATAAACAAAAAGTATATAATAAAACTCAGTTATATTATCTCAGAACTAATAGAAGAAGGCAAAAAGGTTGTGCTTGTTTCTTCAGGAGCCAATGCGGCGGGATTGCAGTATTTAAAGTTGCATCCTTTAAAAAGTCTTGCGCAAAAACAGGCTTTATGTGCTGTGGGGCAGGTACAATTAATGAAGATATATGAAAATGCTTTTGATTTTCATAATAAGAAAATCGCCCAAATTTTATTGACTGCAGATGATTTTTATAATAGAAAAAGATTTATAAACCTGAAAAATACACTCATTGGATTAAATCAATTTGGAATTATTCCTATAATAAATGAAAATGATACTATTTCAACTGATGAGATTAAATTTGGCGATAATGACAGGCTCTCTTCACAATTTGCAATTGGCTGGGGCGCAGATGGATTAATGCTTTTAACCTCTGTTGATGGTGTTTTGGACGAAAATGGAGATGTAATTAAGGTTTATGATAAAAATATTCAGATAAAAGAGTTTAAAAAAACATCTTTGGGAACAGGAGGAATTTCAACAAAAATCGATGCTGGATTATCTGCAGCAGCTTCTGGAATAAAGACATGTATTTGCAATGGAAATAAGCTGGAGAATATAAAGGAGTTTGTTTCAGGTAAAAATGTTGGTACTGTTTTTATGCCTGATAAAAAATTGAAAGGGAAAAAAGCATGGATTGCTTTTTTGTCAAAAAGCAGAGGAAAGGTGTTTATCAATAAGGGCGCAAGGGATGCGTTGATGAATAAGAAGAGTTTGTTGCCTGTTGGAATTGAAAAGATAGAAGGAAATTTTGAAAAGGGTGAGCCGGTGAATATTTATTTTAATAATAAGCTTATTGGGAAAGGGATTCCTAATTATTCTGCTGAGGATGCTGTTGTGATTTGTGGAAAAAAAAGCGGGGATATTGCTAAAATTGGAAATTTTGATTATGATGAGTTTATTCATGTTGATAATATGGTGATTTTTTGAAATTGTCCATGTTCGTTCTTTTGTGTTTTATTTAGAAAAATAAAAGCTTGTTCAGGCTACTTGAGTGCTAATCTTCGAAAATTCTCTTTGAAAGTAGAAAAATAATATTCACTCAGACGGCAAGAATTTCTGATCCTTGCTCCATTTGAAAATTCGGGCACGCTCAGACACTTCGTCCATGAAGTGCTTCGCTTTCCAAAACCTCCTGTTTTTCCAACCCGAATTTTCTGCATTCCGCTTCGGGAAATTCTTAGTCTTCGTTCATATTATTTTTCTACTTTCTTTTATACAATCAGGCACTCTGCGATCCTTCACTCGCTTTTATTTTTTCCAACTATCCTATAATCCCCGTTGCGAGAAGTTTCAAGTCTTCATTCACCTTTTTACTCGTGTTTTCTTTTATATTTTACTTATATAATAATTAATTAAGAAATAAGAAAATAGAAATAATAATATGAGCGAAAACTTGAAAATTCCCGAAAAAATTCGAAGTGGAGCCGGACAAAATCACACGGATGTGATTTTGAGTGAAGACGAACATGGATGTGAGTCTGCAACGGCCGGCGAGAACGAGAATTTTTGAGGATTAGAATTTTCTACCGTTTGAGCGATTATTATTATTTCTATTTTCGAAAAAAGTTTTTGAGGATTAGTATCGAACCACATGAGTGAATCTTTTTATGAAGTTTTCTATAATAAATATTTTCAAAGAGCATCACAACTTTTTTTGGAAAAAATTTCCAATTTTAGGGAGGGAGAAAGCATGGAGATAATTGATATTGTTTATATAGAAGGAGACGGTATTGGGCCGTTTGTTATGGAAGCGGCTATGAAGGTATGGAATGCTGCTGTTGGGTATGTTTATAATGGTTCTAAAAAGATTAACTGGATAGAGGCTTATGCCGGGAAAAAGTCTTTAGAAAAAAATGGTTCTTTGTTGCCAGATGAAACGCTTAAAAAATTAAAAGAGGTTAAGGTTGGAATAAAAGGACCGCTTGAAACACCTGTTGGAAGCGGTTATAGAAGTTTAAATGTGGCTTTAAGGCAAAAACTCGATTTATATGCATGTATTAGACCTGTGAAATATATTCCCGGTATAAAAGCTCCTGTTAAATCTCCAGAAAATGTGGATATTGTAATTTTCAGGGAGAACACAGAGGACGTTTATGCTGGAATAGAATGGGAAGAAAACAGCAAGGAGGCAATTGAGGTTATAGAATTTCTTAATGAAAAATTTAAGATTAATCTGCATAATGCCTCAATTGGAATAAAGCCAATAAGTGAGTTTAGAACAAAAAGACTTATGAAAATGGCAATTGATTATGCAGTAAAAAATAACAGAAAAAAAATAACTATTGTTCATAAAGGAAATATAATGAAATATACAGAAGGTAATTTCAGAAAATGGTGTTATGAGATTGCTGAAGAACATAAGGATTTAATAGATAAAAATTCAATTGAGATAAATGATGTAATTGCCGACAATATGTTCCAGCAATTATTGTTAAAACCCGAAAAATACGATATTTTAGTTACTCCAAACTTAAATGGTGATTATCTTTCTGATGCGGCAGCTGCTCAGGTAGGTGGAATTGGTATTGTTCCGGGAGGAAATATTGGCGATGAAATTGCCCTTTTTGAACCAACCCACGGCACTGCACCGGCAATTAAAGATCCAAAAATGGCTAATCCAACTTCATTAATATTATCAGGAGTTATGATGTTTGAATATCTTGAAATGAAAGAAGTTTCGAGTTTAATTGAAAATTCGTTGAAAAAATGTATAAAATCAGGTATTGCAACAAAGGATATTATGCCTGATAATCCTGTGTCTGCAGTTAAATTTGCTGCGAAGATTATAGAAAATTTTAATTAAAAAAATAACTCCCGATTTTTTCGGGAGTTATTTCTATTATTATCCTTTAAATTGTCCTGCGAAGTGACATGCAACCTGATGTCCATTTTCAAGTGTAACAAGTGGTGGTTCTTTTTTAGCACAGATGTCTTTTGCAATTGGACATCTTGGATGGAATCTACAACCACTTGGTGGATTAATAGGACTTGGAACGTCCCCTTTAAGTATAATTCTCTTTTTCTTGTATTCAGGATCTGGAATTGGAATTGCTGACATAAGTGAAACTGTATATGGATGCATTGGATTGTCAAATAATTCCTTTTTATCAGCAAGTTCAACGATTTTACCGAGATACATAACTGCAATTCTGTCACTGATGTGTTTAACAACTGCTAAGTCGTGAGCAATAAATACATATGTTAATTTAAATTCTTTTTGTAAATCTTCTAATAGGTTTATAACCTGTGACTGAATTGAAACGTCAAGAGCTGAAACAGCTTCGTCAGCTACAATAAGTTTCGGATTTAATGCAAGTGCCCTTGCAATACCAATTCTCTGTCTTTGACCTCCTGAGAATTCGTGTGGGAATCTGTAAAGGTATTCTGAGGATAATCCAACCTTTTCAAGAAGGTCTTTTACTATTTCTGTTGCTTCTGCATTGCTGCTTACAAGACCGTGTGTGTGCAATCCTTCAGCAATTATATTTTTAATTCTCATTCTTGGGTTTAACGATGAATATGGATCCTGGAAGATGATTTGCATATTTCTTCTGAACCATTTTCTTTTATCTCCTAAATCTGAGAGCATTTCATGTCTTAATCCATGTGCTCCTTTATCAAAGTAAATCTTTGCATATTTTCTATCAAGTTCATCATCTAATGATTTAATTACTTCATCTTCTGTTTTCTTTTCGTGTAATAATTTATTGAATCTATCTACATACCATTCTTTGATGTATTTGTTTGCCCTTGATCTTGGTAAGAATAATGGTGTGGTATCAAGGCCATCAACTATTATTCTACCTGCTGTTGGGTTTAATAATCTTAAAATTGTCATACCAGTTGTACTTTTACCACAACCTGATTCACCAACGAGACCTATTGTTTCTCCTTCATATACTTTAAATGTAATATCATCAACAGCTTGAACATGTGCAACTACTCTTTTAAAAACACCTGCTCTTACAGGGAAGTATTTTTTTAGATTATCAACCTGTAATAATACTTTTTTATTTTCCTGAGACATTAATTTTCACCTGCCCTTGCTTTTTCCACTTCTTTAACCAATTCATCGATGTAGAAACATCTTGAATAATGGCCTGGTTCTACTTCTACTAATTCAGGCATTTCATCCTTACATCTTTCTTTAGCAAGGAAACATCTGTTTGAAAATCCACATCCTTTAGGGAATCTTCTTGGATTTGGAACTGTTCCCGGAATTGAAACCAATCTATCTACTTCTTCATTGATTTTTGGTATTGATCTCATTAATCCCCATGTGTATGGATTTCTTGGCTTTTTGAATATGGATACAATATCACCATATTCAACTATTTTACCTGCATACATAACTGCTGCTTTATCTGACATTTCAGCAACAACACCAAGGTCGTGTGTGATGAAGATAATAGCCATTCCATATTCTTTCTGTAATTCCTTCATTAATTCAAGAATTTGAGCCTGAATTGTAACGTCAAGCGCTGTTGTAGGTTCATCGGCAATTAATACCTTTGGATTACATGAAAGAGCCATAGCAATCATTGCCCTTTGTCTCATACCACCAGAAAGTTCATGTGGATATTGGTCAACACGTTTTTCTGGTTCAGGAATACCAACCTTTCTTAAAAGGTCAATTGCTCTTTCCCTTGCAGCCTTTTCGTCAAGGCCTAAATGCAACATAACCATTTCTATTATCTGATCACCAATTGTAAATACAGGGTTTAAAGCTGTCATTGGTTCCTGGAAGATCATTGCAATTTCTTTACCTCTAATATGTCTCATTTCTTCGTCTGAAAGCTTTGTTAAATCTGTACCTTTATATAATATCTGACCATCTGCAATTCTTCCATTTTCATCTAATAATCTCATTATACTCAATGAAGTTACAGATTTACCGGAACCTGATTCACCAACTATAGAAATTGTTTCTCCTTCATATACTTCAAAAGAAACGCCTCTTACTGCTCTTACTTCTCCGTCTTCTGTATCGAAATATGTATGTAAATTATCGACCTTTAAAATTGGGTCTTTCATTGTTTGCCTCCTTTCAATTATCCGCGTAATTTCGGATCAAAGATATCCCTTAATGCGTCACCAACAAGGTTCCATGCCAAAACGAATAATACCATTGCTGTACCTGGATATGTAACAGTATACCAGTACTGCAATGCACTATCAGAACCACCTAATATCCAGTTTCTTGCATAGTTAAGTATTGATCCCCAGTCAGCATATCCCTGTGGAGCACCAACACCCAAGAAACTCAATACAGCAGCTGTGATAACCATAGAACCAATTCTCATTGATGCCTGAATTACAACAGGGAATATTGTATTTGGAAGAATGTGTTTTATGATTATTTTCCAGTCAGGTACACCAAGTGCTTTTGCAGCTAAAACATATTGATCATTTTTAGCCTGAAGGATATTACCCCTTATAAGCCTTGCTGAACCCATCCATCCAAATACAATCATGGCAATCATAACTTTATCAAGACCTGTTCCAAGTATTGTTGTTAAAACCATAGCTGATAGCATAAATGGAACTGACATAAAAATATCTGTAATTCTCATTAATATTTCATCAACCCATCCACCGAAATATGCGGATACTGAACCTATAAACAAACCTATTATTGTTGCAATGGTAACAACTGTCAAACCAATTTTAAATCCTGTTCTTGTACCCCAAACAACACCATAATATATGTCCCTTCCATTACTTATACCAAATGGATGTTCTTTTGATGGTGGCACTGGAGCACTTTCATATGTAATAATAGGCATAATATATGGATCGTAATTAAGACTTTTTATATAGTCCTTTTTGAGTTTTTTAAAGTATGACTTAACTGCTGGAAGGAATTTATCAACTGATGATTTTTTTGTTTTTAATTCATCTAATTCTTCACTCATTTTTATTGCAATATCATATTTTTTCTCAAATGAAGTTATAGCTTTTTCAAGATCCTTTATTGCTGCATTTAATTCTTTTGGTTTATCAACATTTTTTTCAATATTTTCAATATATGATGTATCGAGAATATAATCTTCTGTTAAAGGTGTGAGTTGTTCTATAAGTTTATTATAATTCTTTTCGCTTTTTGTACTTTGATATGCTTTTAATGTTGATTTTAAGTTTTTAATATCATCTATATAATCTCTATAAAATCCATATGTAAATTCATAATAATCATCAAATGATGCAATTAAATCATCTATAATTGCAGGATCCTTTTTCTCTTCAAGCTGAGAAATCATGCTTTCCATATTTTCTATTTCAGGATCTATTGGTATTTGTGGTGGAGCCAATAATGGTGCAAATGCTGCAACAAGAATAAAGAATATTAATAATATTAATCCCAACATCGCTGAAGGGTTTCTATAGAACTTTCTTAACGATCTCTTGATTTCTTCATTCACTTCAATCACCTCACTCGTATCTAATTCTTGGATCGATTAATGCGTATGATATGTCGATTATCAAATTACCAAGAATCAAAATCAATGATGAGAATAACAACATACCCATTATAGATGCATAGTCAAGCTGTCCTGCTGCTTTTGCAGCAAAACTTCCTATACCAGGTCTTACAAAAATTGTTTCAACGATAATAACCCCCATTATAAGACCGATAATCATTGAACCTGCAACGGTTGCAACAGGAATTAATGCATTTCTTTTAGCATGTTTGTGAATAACAACCTTTTCTGGTAATCCTTTTGCCCTTGCAGTTCTTACATAATCTTTTCTTAATACTTCCATCATTGATGAACGAGTGATTCTAATAAGATATGCCCACCATAAATATGATAATGTGAGGATTGGGCCTATTAAATGTCTTAAGCCATCCCAGAATATATCAAATCTTCCATTTAATAATGCATCAATAGTTACAAGCTTTGTATATTGATGAAAGTCCGGGGAGTTAATAACTCTTTCTGCCCACAGACTAATTTTTCCAGGGGGGAACCATCCAAGAACACTATAAAATACGAGAATTATAAGCAAACCAAATACAAAGTCTGGAAATGACCACCCTACAATTGAAAAAATTCTTATAACGTGATCCTGCCATTTATTATGATGCAGTGCCGCCTGAACACCAAGCCATATACCAACTCCAATTATTGGGAATATTGCGTATAATGCTAATTCAACTGTAGATGGTAATCTGTGTAAAATAGCGTCTTTAACTGGTTCTTTACCAACTATTGACCAGCCAAGATCACCTTTTGCTACACTTTCCATCCATTTTAAATATCTTGTTACTGGATCCTGATCAAGCCCATATTTGTGTTTGATCAATTCCATTTCTTCAACAGACATTTTATCCAATGTATTTGGATCAACATATGCAGCAAGTAATTGGTCTTCACCAAGAAGCTGCATCATTCCGAAAACTATTAATGTTACCCCAAATACTATAAGAGGCAACAATAATAATCTCCTTATAATATACGCCGTCATAACTACACCTCCATCTTAATAAATTAAAAACCATTTTATTATATCATATAAACATAACATTAAAAATTCAAAAAAATAAGGAGAGGGTTCAACCCCTCCCCTTTATACGAATTTAATTATAAATAATGAAATATTTTTCAATTATTCGTCTGATTTGTAATATCTGTAATAATCGTCACCTGGTCTAATTGCGTTTGGATACCAACCTTTTAACCATTTTCTGTGTACCCTTACACCAATTGGCTGATAAAGAGGTACGCCTAATCCTTCTCTAATTACAAATTCCTGAATCTTAATGTATTTTTCTTCCCTAACTTTTGGATCTGTTGCAGATGCAGCATCGATAATCATCTGGTTCAATGATTTACCGCCAAAGAATGCCTGTGGTTTGTTTGCAAATTCTGCATATTTATCTCCAAAGTAGTAACCATAGTCACCATCACTGTGGTAGAATGTGTAAATAAAGTTGTTTGGATCTGGATAGTCAGCTAACCAACCAAGGATGTATAATGGCATTTTACCGTTCTTTCTTGCATCTAAGAATGTTGGCCACTGAACACCTCTTGCTTCAACCTGGAATTTAGGATTGATTTTCTTTAATGAGTCTGCTAATAATTCTGCTGATTTCTGTCTTGCTTCGTTACCTGTATTGTAAAGAATTGTCATTTTGAATCCTTTTCTCCAGAGTTGTCCTCTGAATGCTCTCTTGAAGTATCTTGTTGCTGCTGTTAAGTCATATTTTGGTTTTGGTAAGTTATCATCGTAACCCAAGAATCCTTTTGGTAATGCTGTAGGTACTAATTCACCAAATCCGTTTAATACTTCATCAATCATCTTCTGGTAATCAAATGAAGCAATGAAACCTAATCTTACGTTTTTGTCTGCAAAGAAGTCTACAGGAATACCCTGTCCGTCTAATTTTCCGCTTCCGATATATGGTGAATCTGGTTTTACCTGCCAGTTGAAGTTAAGTGTTGTAACTGATACGCTTGGTAATCCTTCAATAACTTCTAAATCAGGATTTCCTCTTACCTGATCTAAGTATTGTGTTGGAACTGCTGCGATATCTGCTTCACCTTTTTCTAACATAGCTTTTCTTGTTGACCATTCGTCAACACCCCAGATAACTACATTCTTTATCTTAGCTGGACCTCTCCAGTATTCATCGAATGCTTTTAAGATAACTTTCTGTTCTGCTCTGTTCCATTCAACTAATTCATATGGACCTGAACCGATTTCTTTTGCGTATAATGGTGAAGATTCTTTTTTCCAGTCGTGGAATTTCCACCATCCATCTGCTTTACCGTCCCATAATCCTAAGTCCTTAGCAGCTTTGCTGTCTAAAATTGCTCCCCATGATGAACCCTGAGCAATAACGTTTAAGAAGTAAGCTTTTGGTGCTGCTAAATGGAAAATTACATAATCTCCCTGAACTTCAACTTTTGAATCGATGTATTTTTTGTAGAAGTCTAATAAGATCTGTTTTGCTTCATCGTTAACAGGTTCTTTTGTTTCTGGATTTACTAATTCATTCCATGAGTGACCTGTTAAACCTTTAACTGCTGATTTTAAACTGAAGTAATCTCCGAAGAATACTTCGTAGAACATCCAGATAGGTCCTCCACCAGGATTTCCTATTAATGCTCTTTCGAATGTGTATTCAACATCGTATGGTGTTAATTCGTTTCCGCTGTGGAATTTAACACCTTTTCTAATTTTAAATTTAACTGTGTTTCCGTTTACTTCCCATGATTCAGCTATTCTTGGAGCAAATTCGCTCAAGCTTGAACCAACATATTCAATAAGGTTGTCATAAACGTTAAAAATAACTTCTCCACTAGCTGTATCATAAGCCTGATGTGGATCTAATGTACTTGGTTCCCCGATTGTTAAGTCAACGATTGTATCGGGGTTCATAACTGTAGCAAATGCAAACACTGAAACTACCACTAAAAGTGCCACTAAAAGTTTCTTCATACAGTCCCCTCCTTGTATAAAATTTATTCCGGATATATTTTACCACAAAAATTCAAAAATTACAAATACTTTATCAAAGTTTCTTATAGATTAAGAAGGGACAACATTATTTTCGTTCGTATTTCATTATAATAAATCTAAATAAATTAAAAAAACTTATTATAATGAAATTTCTTTCATATTCTCCTTATTTTATAAAAAGAGGCGGATTTTCCCGCCTCTTTTGCGTTAAAAATTATTTATCTGATTTCCACATTTTGTAATAATCGTCACCTGGTCTTATAGGATTTGGCACCCAACCTTTAACCCAAGATCTCTGAACTCTTACTCCTATTGTCTGGAATAATGGTGCTCCTATACCTTCTCTTATAACAAATTGCTGAATTTTTACATACATTTCCTGTCTTTTAGCCGGATTTGTTTCTGCAACTGCATCTTCTATCATTTGATTTAATGATTTTCCGCCAAAGAATGCCTGTGGTTTATTTGCAAATACCTTATATTTTTCTCCAAAGAAACTTCCATATGTTCCATTGCTGTGATAGAATGTGTAAATAAAGTTGTTTGGATCTGGATAGTCTGCAACCCAACCACCTATATAAATAGGTATTTTACTGTTCTTTCTTGCATCAAGATATGTTGGCCATTGAACTCCTCTTGTCTCTATCTGGAATTTTGGATTTATCTGTTTTAATGTATCTGCTAATAATTCTGCTGTTTTCTGTCTTGTTTCGTTTCCTGTGTTATACAATACTATCATTTTAAATCCTTTTCTCCATAACTGACCTCTAAATGCTCTCTTGAAGTATTTTGTTGCTTCTTCAATGCTAAATCTTGGTTTTGGTAATGAATCATCATATCCCAAGAATCCTTTAGGCAATATTGCAGGTACAATCATACCATATCCATCCATAACATCATCTATTATCTTCTGATAATTTATTGACCTTAAGAATGCCAATCTTACATTTTTATCTGAGAAGAAATCAAGTGGTATACCTTTACCGTCAAGTTTTCCACTTCCTGCATATGGTGAACCTGCTTTTACCTGCCAGATAAAACTTATTGTATTCACTGTTGCTCTTGGTAAGTTATCTATTATTTCTATATCCGGATTATCCCTTAATTGTGACAAATACTGGGTTGGAGCTATAACAACATCTGCATCACCTTTTTCAAGCATTGCTTTTCTTGTTGACCATTCAGATACAACCCATATTACTATATTCTTTAATTTTGCTGGTCCTCTCCAGTAGTCTTCAAATGCTTTTAATATAACTTTACCTTCTGTTCTATCCCATCTGTCAAGAATATATGGTCCTGAACCTATTTCTGTTAAATGTAACGGTGAATCTTCTTTTTTCCAGTCATGATATTTCCACCATCCGTCTACCTTTCCATCCCATAATCCAATTTCTTTAGCCTTTTTACTATCTAAAATTGCACCCCAGGAAGAACCTGTAATAATGTTTAAAAAGTATGCTTTTGGTTCTGCTAAATGAAATACTACATAATCTCCATCAACTTCTACTACAGGATCGATATATTTTTTGTAGAAATCTTCAAGAATCTTTTTTGCTTCAGGACTTGTTGGTTCTCCGGTATCAATATTAACTAATTCTGACCAAGCATGACCTGTTAATCCCTTTACAGCATCTTTTAATCCAAAGTATTTACCAAAGAATACTTCATAGAACATCCAGATAGGTCCTCCCCCTGGATCACCTATTAATGCTCTTTCAAAGGTGTATTCAACATCATATGGTGTTAATTCGTTTCCACTGTGGAATTTAACACCTTTTCTAATTTTGAATTTGTATGTTTTTCCATCTGGTGAAATTAATCCATTTTCAACTGTTGGCACTTCTTCTGCTAATCTTGGCAAAAATTTGCTTAAACTGGATCCATCATATTCAAGAAGCATATCATAAACATTGTATATAACCTCTCCACTTGCAAGGTCATATGCCCTATGTGGGTCCAATGTACTTGGATCACCAATGGCTAAGCTTACTAATGTTTCTGGATCCTTTACTGCAGCAAAAGACAAAATAGCAATAATCAAAACCCCTACCAATAAAAACTTTCTCACTTTTACCCCTCCCTTTTTAATATGGCACTCAAGGTATCCTTCTTTTTATGAATACAATACCTGTATAAAACTCCACATATTTTGTTGGCATTATATATGGATGTTTTATTTTTTCTATCATTATTTTTTGCACTTTTAGTACATTATCGTTATGCATTACAACGCAACCATGAGATCTTCTTAAATCCTCATTTGTAGTTCCAGAATGTATTAATATCCCATCTCTATTTACTTTATAAATATCATAAGCATAGCCATATAATGGATACCATAATCTAAAAAGCCCTCCTGGACCATAATCTTTCACATTATTTTTTAATATCCCTGATTCATATGAAGCGATATATATACCTATTGGAGTGTCTCCATCTTCCATAGCCTGACTTTTCTGTGTTTCAACGTCATGTTGTCCATGCCCCCTAACCTTACATGAAAACAACATATTGCCTGTATTATCATATAATTTAAATATTCCTGGATTTTCTCTGTTATCAGGAAGTTCAACTTCAACGAAGAAATAAAATTCTTCGTTAACATTATCAAGGAGTTTTTTTATTGCCTCTCTGTTTATAATTTCTGAATTTATATTATTTTCTTTCATAAAATTTTTAAAACTACTAAAGAAATTTTCATCAAGCTCATTGTTTATAATGTAATCTGTCCCTTTTCCTTTATAGAATAGATATCGTGAATATAAATATTTTAACCTCCATACATCTGATCCTTTATCTTTTAAGTTTAGCTCACGATAGAAAGGTTCATATATATTAAATCCCGCTATTTCCTTTTTAAAACCAAATGTTTCTTTTTTATCATAAAAATATTCATTCATTGTAATCCCCTCTTTTAAAGTATTATATTTTTGTATAAATCTTCATAGCTTTCTCTTTTTCTTATTAATTTTATTTCTTCATTTTCGGTAATAAGAACTTCTGCAGGTTTTAAGGTTGAATTGTAGTTATTAGACATTGAAAAGCCATATGCACCTGCGTTTTTAAAGTAAACAAGAGAATTTTCTTCTGGTATTGGCAGCTCTTTATCCCATAATAACTTATCTCCACTTTCGCATAATGGTCCAACTATGTCTATTTTAGCTTTTTTGCCTGTTGGATTTAAGAATACCGGTTCATGATATGCATTGTATAACACCGGTCTTATTAATAGATTCATTCCACCGTTAGTTACAACAAATACCTTATCAATTCCCTGTTTCACGCGTGTAATATTGAGCAATAATATTCCTGATGGCCCCATTATATATCTTCCCAATTCCAGTATTACTTCATCATAATATTTTAAGATCGGAATAACTTTTTCTTTGTATTCATTTAAATTAATTTCTTTTCCATCATAATTTATTCCCCAGCCTCCGCCTATGTTTATTTTTTTGAAATTATATTTTTTTGAAATTTCCAATCCGATTTTAAACGCATCTATAAATGGTGAAATTTCAGTAATTTGAGATCCTATATGAAAATGTATTCCTTTTATTCTATTATCGTTATATTTGTTCATAAATTCTTCCAGTTTAACAGCTGGAATACCAAATTTATTTTTCTTTAAACCTGTGGAAATATGCGGATGTGTTTTGGCGTCAACATCTGGATTAACTCTTAAAAAGAATTCAATATTTTCTGTTTTAATGTTTTTCCATAATTCCATTTCTTCAAAGGAATCTATATTTACATACTTTATCTTATCTTTTAGAAATTTCATATCTTCTTTGCTTTTGCCATTTCCATTCCATACTATTTTTTCTTTTGGAACTCCTGCTATTTCTGCTCCTTTATATTCACCAACTGTAACTATATCTGCCCCAAAACCAGATTCGTACATAATTTTAATTAAAGCAGGATTATTGTTTGCTTTTAATGCAAATGTTGGTATAAGGTTTATTCCTTCAAAGACTTCCATAACATTTTTAATGCGATTTTTTATTTCCTTTTCAAAATATACATAAACAGGCGTTCCATATTCACTTTCAATCTTTTTTAATATTTCTTCCATGTTAGCCCTCCCGAAATTTAAAAAGTATTATATAAATAGTTAATTATGTCATTCTCAAAAGTTTTTCCATAAGTTTTTTCATAAACATAATTATTTTCAAATAATGAAAAAATAAATTTTCTCCCTTTTTTGGTAATCAGTAATCCAGTTAATCCTGAAACACCTGTTAAGGTCCCGGTTTTTCCCCATACATCAAAATTAAATCTATTTTCCAGTGTTCCATAACTTTTGGTATATGCAAGAATGTTTAAAAATCTATCCCCGTATTTTTCCAGCATATATTCAAATACTTTTACTGCTGTTAATGGTGAAATCAGATTGTATCTTGATAATCCTGCTCCATCTGTAATTACATAATCTTCTTCATATTCGAGACCAAGATTCTTATATAATTCTTCTTTTAAAACTTCTATACTTTTTTCAATTTCGCCCTTGCCATATTTTTTTACAGATAACATTCTAAAGAACATTTCTGCAATATAATTATCACTGTTTTTCATCATAATTTCTGTGATTTTATCTATTTCAGCAGATTTATGAATATAAAAAGGAGTTTCTTTTTCTTCTACATTACCACTGTTAATACACTCAATTGGAAATCTATGTTTTATAAACAACGGTTTTAATAATTCCAGTAATTCTGCATAATAGTTATTTTCCGGAACAAAGTCTTTTATATTAAATGGCTTTATATAAGGATTTTCTTCATCGTTATACATCCATCCATATCCAAAAAATTCATTGTTATTAAATAGTGAATCATCTATTACTAAGGTGTCAAAAAAAACCTTTCCTGATCTTTCTTTTATTTTGTTTAAAATCATATCAAATGTCTTTAAATCAATAGTTGGATCTCCACACCCCTTTACTATAAGATCGCCATTTGTGAAATAAAATTTTGTGCTAAATATATATTCTTTTTTAAAAATTTCAAATACCGCAAATGTGGTAAATAACTTTGTCACAGAAGCAGGTGTAAAGAATTTATTCTCATTATAAGAATAAATTATTTCATTCTTTTTTAAATCTTTTACTAAAATACCACAAAATCCCTTGAATTCTTTTATCTTCTTTTCAATATAAGTCATTTGAAACCCCCAAATAATATTAATAGTTATATGATAATTTTAATTTTTATTTAAAAGAAGGTTAATTAAATCTCCCTAAGATGATAATATCCTTATTTTATTTTTAATTCAACCTCAAAAATCTCTGAAATTTATCCAATATTTCCAATAAAAATTAAAATACTCTTACTTTCTTAAATTTTCGTATAATTTATTATTTTTTTACATTTTGTAAAGAGAAGATAAAGTTGTATAATTCAAAACTAAAAGGGGGGATTTTTTTGTGTAGAATGATTGGTTATTCATTTAAAAAAAATGAAAATATAAATTTTTTGTTTAATCATTTGAAGACTATGGCGAAGGATGGAATTAAAGCTCCTCATGATGATGGCTGGGGGATTGCAGCTTTTGTTTCTGATAAGGAAGTGGTTTTTCATAAATCCATGCAACCGGTTTTTAATGAAGATGATTTAAATATAGAATCATACCTTGGTATGATTCATGCAAGGAAAGCTTCTGATAATCTTGAAAAAACTTTTTTACAGTTGCATCCATATTTTATAAAAGATACCTTTTTTTCACATAACGGGACAATATATCTCGATAAGATAGATAATGTTTTTGGTACAGATAGCTTTGAATATTTTAAGGCTTTGTATGATTTTAACAATTTCAATGATTTAAAGGAAAAGATTAAGGAGTTTATTTCTAAAAATTCTTATTCGGGTATAAATTTCTTAATGATTAGAAATAATGAATTATATGTATTTTGTAATTATACACGCACAGAAGATTATTTTACTCTGTGGTATACAGAAAATGATACAGGGTTTATTGTTGCTTCTGAAAAAATGGATAATTCATTTATCCCTTTTGAAAATGGTATGCTGGCAAAAATAGTTAATGGAAAAATGGAAAATATTCTTTATATTTAATTAAAAAGGGTTGTTCTTTCGAACAACCCTTTTTCTTTTTATTAAAATACAGGACCAAATCCAAATGCCCATTTAAATTTATTCTCTTTATCAAATACACCTTCAAATCTAACTGGACCTATCATTGGTAAAGTAATTTTTATACCAGCGCCATATGCCCATAGAGGATCATAATTTAGATTGTCCCCAGCATTTCCTATATCAAAGAATATATATGCATCTACTGGAACTGCCTCTTTCTGTATTTGATATTGAATTTCAGCATTGTTTAAATACATGATATTTCCTTTTCTTTCTGAGAAATTATATCCTCTTACTGTATACATTCCGCCTATATAAAAATCGTATAGGTTAAAGTCATCTTTTACATATCCTGCTTTTAATCTGTCAGCAAATGTAAATTTGTATAATGTATAGAATTCTTTAAATTCTGTATATCCACCATAATAATATTCTTCTGTGTTTGATATATTTAAACCACCAAATGATTGTAATGTATAATATGTTCCATTATATGGTCTAAATGGATAGTCGAGACGTGAATATGTGTATCCCAGACCACCTGAAATCTCTTCTTTTTTGTCTATTATTAGTGAATTGTATTCTGTTTTACTATAACTTAAATTCATATTTAAATTATTAAAGCTATTAAAGCTATATGATGGAGAAAAGCCTATTGAAAATTTATTTGTTACTGTAGCTAATCCGCTTATATTCTCTTCGGGAATACCTGCATTTTCATCATATAAACCATAATTGAAGTTAACTTTCATGGATAAAGGTGTATTATTTATTTTGGTAATACCATAACCCAAATTGAATAAATATGTTTTTGAAAGAGGATTTATATTTGTTGTTATATTGTAAGATTGTCCATATCCAAGAGGATTTTTCCATTGTAATTCTAATTGACCAAAGAATCCCATATACCATGGTGCATTTTCAGGCATGGTATATGTAATACCACCTACAAATTTTCCAGGTTTGTTTTTTTCTGTAATATCAATTTTAAAGTCTATTTTGTCTTCGTGTTGAGCATACGGATATACATTTACTTTATCAAAAAACCCTGTTCCTGATAAAGCATAATATGTATCCTGAATTGCTTTTGTAGTAATAACTTTACCTGTTTTGAGTTTTATTCCTGAATTTATTAAATAGTCTTTTGTTTTCTTTTCTGGAGATACATTTATATCGATATTTCCAACTTTGTATTCCAATATTTTAATAATAAGCTCTCCATTTTCAAATGATGTATTTATATTAACAAATGGATATCCAGAATTTGTATAATATTCTTTTAATCTTTTTATTCCATTTAAAACTGTTATATTATCTACTGTTGCATTATTACTAATTCCAACTTTATTCAATTGTTCTAATAATTCAAATGTTTTTAAACTTTCATTATTTATAATTTTTATTTGTTTTATCTTTTCCGGTTTTTCTATGATTTTTTTTAATTCACCACCAATTACCAGTACAAGATCTCCTCCTGGAGTTTTTGAAATATTTGTGGCATTCATGGTTATTTGTGTTTTTTCAGAAAAGTATGGTAATTCTCTTAATTTCTGGAATATTTTTTGCATATCTTCCATTGAAGGATATGTTTCTTTTGAATCTTCCCTGAATAAGAAAAACTTATTTTCCCAATCTTTTCTAAATTCAAAACCAAATTCTTTTTTTAATTCTTTTTTATCAAGTTGAGAAATTTCATCCTTTAATTCTATATCCCAGAGATCATATTCTTTTATTACATATACCAATGTATTTTTATCTGTTTCTTTTTTGTCTATCATCGTTGATTCCAATGTCAACGAATCTGAGGAGATTTTTATATTACTTGATATCTCAATGTATGGATATCCCTGTTCATTATAATATTTCTGTATTTCTCCAAGCCCTTTTTTATATTCATTTAAATTTAAAGGTAATTCTTTTTCAGTATAAACTTTTGTGGCAATTTTGCTTAAATCCAATAATTTATCTCCAAGAACCTTAAATTCCACTTTTTTTACAACAGGATTTGTTTTGAAAGTAAAGGTTAATTCACCACTTTCTTCATCATATTTATAATTTATATATGAAAAATATGGATATTTTTTTTGAATACTTTCAATGGCCAATTTTAAGTCTATATCTCCCACTATAGAACCATCTTTAATATCATAATCACTTAATACTTTTTCAATATCTTTTTTGAGGAAATCAACATTTCCATCATATACAACTTTCTTTACATTCATAAGAGCAAAAACGTTTAAAGCTCCTATAAGAAACACAAGAATCAACAATAAGCTTTTCTTCATCTAAATACCTCCCTTTATTTCTTTTTCCAGTTCAATTATATATTTTTTTAATGTCATTATTTCTTGCGGTTTTGTTAAATCAAAGTTATCATTTATTATTTGAGAATTTAAATAATATCCTTTTTTTTCATAATATCTATAAATCTCCCAATTAAATTCATATGACATGGTTAATACATTAATCAGCATTGATGGGATATCACCTATTGGCTGGCAATCTATATTTTCGAGATTAAAATCCGCTATTACAGTTGTCCCAACGTCTTTTTTTGAGTTTATTATAAAAGTTCCATCTGTTTGTTCCAATGATTGTTTTAAAAATGCAAGTCCTAATCCAAATTTTTTCTTTCTCTGTTTTTTAGTAGTATAAAATGGATCAAGAGCCTTTTTTAATGTCTCCTGATCCATCCCTCTTCCATTATCTGAAATTGTAAATCGAAAATGATTTTTTGTTTCAATGATTATTAAATATCCTTTATTTCCTCCAGATTTAACTGCATTTTCACCAATATCCATAATATGATCTGCTATTGTTCTTAAGGTTGCCAAAGTGGTTCCACCTTTCCATTTAATAATGCTTTTTTAAATTCTTCATATGTTCTTCTTTCCGATTCTATTATACACGAAGGTATAAGCTGTTCTGGAAAATGTGCATCGGTGTTATGTATAAATCTATTAAATCCCAATTGTTTTGCCATCTGTTTTTCTTTTTCAGATTTTACTTCTACGATTTTTATATTTATATTCTCAGGAGGTAACCCAAGATTTGTTATCAAACCTGCATATCTAAATATATGCGCAGGAATAAACATACTTTCATATTTTTTAGATAGATTATAAACCTCTTCTATTGTTAAATCTGTTGAACTGCCTAAATACGGCGTCTTAATTATTTCTATTAACTCACCTTTTTCATTTGCCAATACCTGATACCCAAGTTTTTCAGGGTCATATTCTTTTATAATAAGTTTAGATTCTATTATTTTACCAAATTCTTCTGCATCATCAATTTTTTTAAAATAAACAAGTATGTGTATTTCTTCCCTGGTTGTAACTTCAATCCCGGGAATAACCTTAACATCTATTTTAGATAAAACGTTTTTATATGTTTTTATGTGTTTTGTTGTATTATGATCAGTAATTGCTATCCAGTTTAAGGTTGTTTCAGAAATTTTTTCAAGAAAAATGTCTGGAGTCATTGTAATATCAGCACATGGTGATAAAACTGTATGTATATGAAAGTTCCCATAAAATTTTGCCACTTTATCACCTGTTAATTAAGTTATATATTTCACCAGTTGTTTCGAAAATATTCTTTTTGCTTTTTAAAAGGGTTATTTGATTTTCTTTTGCCTTTTCAATTGTTTCTTCAGCAAAGTTAAATCCTTCTGGAATTATAATAACTTTCGCTCCAACAATAGAAGCAACAGCTATTATATTAGGATGTGTTTGATGGGTAAGCCATATGCTTTCTTCTGGCGCATTTCTCATTATTTCGCTTAATAAGTCACCTATATATCCATTCTTCACTTCTGTTTCTTCATCATGAACATATATTTTTTCTATATATTCTCTTTTTAATATATCTTTTATTTTCATAAAATCACCCCTATTTAAAGAATAACATTTCTATTATTACCCCTTTTCCACTTTCTGATATTATTGTCATTTTATCAGAAAATCTTTTCATGTTTGGAAGACCCATTCCTGCACCAAATCCCTGCGCTCTTACTTCTTCTGTTGCTGTTGAATATCCTTCTTGCATTGCCAGTTCAACATTTTCTATTCCTTTTCCATAATCTTTTATAAGCAATCTTATACTATCTTCAAGCTCCCAACAATATATTTCACCATATGATTCAGAATGTATTACAACATTTGCCTCTGCTTCATATGTAGCTATGGAAATTTTTCTCACTAATTTTTCATCTATTCCTTTTTTCTTTAAAAATGATTTAAGTCTTGTTGCTCCTATTCCTATTTTTGTGATATCATTATAATCTATTTTAAATTCAAAAGACGCCGTTTTATTCTGTAATATATCTCCTGTAAGTTTGGATATATATTCTTCCCTGTTAAGAACCTTTTCACGTCTCTGATCATGTACGTATATACTTCCTAACTTACCAAATAACCATGTTATTACATCATATTTGGTAATTATCCCAACAACCTTCCCTTCATTGTTTAAAACAGGATATCGACCATATTTATGGCTTTGTGATAATTCAACAAATTTTGATAATGTATCCTCTTCATTTATTGTTACTACACTTTTTGTCATCCATTTTAATACAAAATCTGATAAGTTTCCTTTTTCAAGAACTTTTATTATATCTTCAATGCTAATTATCCCAACAAGTTTTAACCCTTTTTTTACAACAGGTAATCCGGATATTTTCTTTATTTTCATAATATCCTTTACCTGTCTTATTGATGTTTCAGGAGTTACTACTATAGCCGGTGATGTCATTATTTCACCTATTTTGGTGTTTGAAAATATTTGCAATAATTTTTCAACTAATTCCGTTGGTTCACCGGGCATTATAAACTCTCCTCATCTGTTTTCATTGCATCTTTTATTCCCAATTTGTATAATTTTACACAAGCATAAAACATTGAATAATCTGTTGTTAAGAGAGGTATTTCACAATCTTCTATATTTTCTAAAAATGTTTTAGGTATTGTTTTACCTCTTACAAATAATATAGCTCCTGCCTCTATTACAGAGGCAGTGGTTAATGTTTGTGGTGTTGTTAAACCAGTAACAAGCAGCATTCCCGGTGTTGAGAATGCTAAAAAGTCACTCATTAAATCTGATGCTCCTGCAAATTTTATATCTATATCTTTATAATTTTCAGGTATATGTATAAACTTTGCTTTTAGTTCTTTTGCAAGTTCTTTTAGTTTCATTTTAACAAATCCCCTCTATATTCAAATTTCATAAATGCCTCATATGTCCATGGAAGTTTTTCTTTAAAGATTTTAGCTACAGCTATTGCGTATTGTTGTATTTCCCATTGTGCATGAGAGTCTGCCCTTAAATTTAAGAAATTCATTAAACTTCTTGTATTTACTGTCCAGTAAAACTGCGTGTATTGTCCAACAGGCAAAACCATTCTTGCCATTTCCCTTGCAACACCTAATTCCATTAATTTATTATATGCATTATATGTTTCTTCATATATTTTTTGTATTATATCCAGAGCTTCTCTGGTTAAATTTTCATCTTCAATTTTATTTGAACCCTGTTTATTTTTTGTATCCTGAACTCTGATATGGTCAGGAATATAAAATTCTTCTGCATATTTTGTGGTATATCTTCTTGAGATTTCATTATAACTGCCTATTCTATGTCTCATCCATTGTCTTGCAATAAATATTGGTGTTTTTATATGAAATGTAAATACCTGATGTTCAAATGGACTGTGATGTTTGTGTTCCATTAAATAGAAAATAAGCTTTTTATCTCTTTCATCTGTAGATAACTCTTTTCCGTATGAAACACGTGCTGCTCTTACTGCAGCTCTATCGCTACCAAGCATATCAACAAGTTTTACCAATCCTTTATCTAAAATCTTAATTTCTTCCATCTTCGTTTTCCCCTTCTATTTCATTTTGAAGTTTTTCCATTTCTTTTTTTTCTTTCCATTTTTCATAGAATATTATTATCCCCAATGCCACTACAACAAAAAGAACAAGTGGCAGAACATAATTTAACATAACATGTATTTTAATTTCATTTCTCAAATCTTCTAACGCTTTTTCTGCTTCATCTGATAGTTTTCCATCTATTGTTAATGCTTTATTTAACGATATTCTTGCAAGTGTTTTGTATTTTTCTCTATCAACTTTTAACATTGCAAGAGCCCATTTTGACAATACCCTTCCATTATCAGGTATTATTTGAAGGGCTTTTTTATAATAATTCATTTTTTGTGTATATGTTTCTGATATATCACCCAGTAATTCATAACTTAAAGCAAGTATTTTGGAATTACGTGTATTTGGAATAATTATTTCTTTTAAGGTTTTTTCAGCTTTTTGTGTATCATTAAGGTAAATATAGTAATTAACTATTATAAGCATTAAATCCATTGAAGGTTCTGGCATGTCTATATATGTATGAGCTATTTCTCCAAATAATTCTTTATCTTCTTTATATTTTTCAAGATATCCAGCTATTTTTATATAAGTTTCTATTATTTTTCTATTATCCGGATATGTTTTTACACCGTTTTTTATAAGATTATATGCATCTTCTTTGTTTCCATATATTCTGGATTTAAATAAAAAATTCGATTTATAATAAATCGAAAATGGTGTGTTACCATATTTTTTTTCAATATATTCTATTTTATTTAATATTTCTTTTGCTAATTTTGGATCCCCTGTTATTTTCCATTGTTTATATTCAAATTCTAATAATAATATGTTTATAAGTGGATCATCTGGATATTTTTTTAATAATTCTTTAAATCGTTCTATTGGCTTTAATGTTGTTATTGGATTTACACCGGACATTATATCGAATATTTCTTTTTCTCTGTAGGTTAGAAGATTGTTGTATTTTGCTCTTAATTCATTTGCAGCTTTTAAATACCCGCTATAATTTTTTTCGTAATAGAGTTCAAAATATGCAAATGTTTTTACCGCTACATTTTCAGAATCCATTAATTTTGTTATATCAAATGTTTTTAAATATGTTTCAGCAATGTTTTCAGCATTTATCCCTATAACCACATACACCGTTATTAATAATAATAAGAACGCTTTTTTCATACCATCCCCCTTAACTCTCGCTGTATCCATACATTTGAATTTTATTGTCTATATTCATAAGTTTAACCTTACTAATAGGTTTTTCTGTTGTAAATTTCTTATTATTAATAGTAACTTCTACCCCAGGATATAACATCTTCCTTGCAATTACAACACCTGCATTTTTTGATTCCTCTATCGCCTTTTTTAATTCAAGAATTCTCTTTTTATTTCCTTCTATTTTTGCTTTTAATAATGTTGCTCTATCTATCATTTTTTTAGCATACATTATATTTTCATTTTTTACTTTCATCTTTTTTATTTTTGACATTATGCTGTTTAGTTGTGGAGTTATTGCTTTAAGTTCTTCAGCGTTTTTCTTTGTAATCTCAATAAGTTGTTTATATTCATTATATAATTTAGGATCAATCCCAACTTCTATTACTGTTCCAACACCCATAGGACTTCCTAGATAATATGCATCAACCATATTTAAAGCTTTTATTTCACCACCAACTATTTTGCTGTTGTATCCATCGAGTATAACCTCTTTTGCAGAAGTTACCTGACAATTTATAAGTGATTTATCTATTTCTATTTTTTCTTCAGCTTCTAAAATAGCATTTTCCGCAAATTTCGCTGTAATATTTTTTGCTTTTATAAAACCTTTATTTCCACCTTTTATTCCATTTATTTTTACATTTTTCTTAGATACAACTTTTGCAGCTTCTACTTCTCCATATATTTCTATATCTCCTTCAGCTTCAACAATAAACCCCGGTTTTACTGAGCCTCTGATTACAACTTTACCCGGGAAATTGATATTTCCTGTACTAAAATCAACATCACCATTAACTTCATATACTTCTTCTATTTCAATATGAACTGTTCCATCCATATCTTTGCTTATTCTTAATTCTCCTGATGCCATTGCTATAATATTTCCATCTTCATCTTTATCCACATTTTTTTCAAGAACGACTTTTGCTTTAGGTCCTGGTAATCCCGGTATTTCTTCGCCGGTTACATCTTTCCCGGGTTCTCCCAGCGTAGGTGGATGAATTACCCCTATCTTATCCCCTAATTTTACTGTAATTATATTTTTTGCAAATTCCCTAAAGTCTATTTTTTTATTATGGGTTAAATCCTGTTTTTCCTCTGAGAGATCAAAGATTTCAACATATCCAGGTTTACCTTTTTTTGGGGGTATTGCTTCAGCAACAACTATGCTCTCGTTATAGGTTGGTTTGAGAGCCAGTTCTCTTAGAACATCATATTTAATACCATGCTTTATGCCTGCCTGTTGTAAAGCACGCAATAATTCGCCGTCTGATGAAATTCTTCCATCGTATATTAGAGTAAGATATGCTTTTAATCTGTCATCTGATATTTTTATTTTAGTTATAGCCATTTGTTAATCCCCCAGACTTTTTTCTAAAATTAGCAAATTCCCTTCCTCATTTATATCTTTCCACATCATATGGTCAAAAACCTGAGAAATTATGTGTACTCCCAATCCATGTTCCTTAATATCGTCTAAATCCCTTGATTTAACCTCTTCCAGATTTATTTTTTCTCCATAATCTCTAATATATACTTTAAAATTCTTATTTTCAATTTCAAATATTATATCGACTGTTTTTGTATTATCATAATTATAAGTATGTTCTATTACATTGGCTACAGCTTCATTTAAAGCCAATTCCATAAAGAATATCTGTTCTTCATCTTCATAATCATTAAACTTTAAAAAATACTTCATGGCTTCTCTTAAAATTTTTATATACTTCACATCGCTGTTTATAGTTATTTTCAATCTTTCCATACCTATCACCTTTAAATTACTATAAATTTTGATTTCCAATTTCCTATTTTATTTCTACCATTTTTGATCTTTAAATCTCTCGCTATATCCTTTTTTATAATGATTATTCTTGGTTTTAAATCCTTTATTATTTCAAGACCGTTTTCATATAAATATTTAGGATATAGTTCTTCAGGGATTTTCAGAAGTTCTTTGTTCATTAGATGCTCAAAATCAAAATCAAGCACTTTTTTGAGTCTTTCCTTTCTTTGTTCGTAAGACTTTTTTCTTAATTGTTCTGCTTCAATTAATGAAAATTCACATCCACAATATTGTTGCCTGTATATATTATTAGCCTTACAAAATTTTGCTCCCTCTGAAATAGCATTGTTTGATCTGAAATTATTGTAATAGAACATTATATTATACTTGTTGGCCAGTTCATTACCTATTCTTTTTATTTCATCATGGCTTTTTCGGGGACTTGACAGCAATGTTGTGGAAAATATTTTATATCCTTTTTCTTTTGCAAGTTGAGCTGTTTTTTCCATCCTTTGATACATGCATTTATAGCATCTTTCTTTTTCATTTTTTACATCAACATTTTTCATTAATTCTAAAAATTCTTCATGATTATATTCGCTTTTTAATTCTTTAAATTTCCACATTTTTTTTAATTGTTTAAATGCTTCATATCTTTTTATGTATTCTTTTTCAGGATATATATTGGGATTATAAAAAAAAGTATCGTATTCGATATTTTCTTCTTTTAATCTTTTATGCGCAAGAACAAGATCCGGGGCACAACATACATGTAATAGAATTTTATTCAAACTCTACAACCCCCTTTAATTTGTTTATCTGGCTATTTGTAAGTCCTATATTTTTTAAGTCTTCTTCATTTCTTATTTTTGTGTATTTTCTGTATTCTATAATTTTTCCGGCACTTACCGGTCCTATTCCCGGTATTTCAATTAATTCTTCATATGTAATATTATTTATATTTTTTTTCTCTTTTTTCTTTAAAATGATTTTGCTTTTTGAAAGATATACGTATTTCCTTATTTTTTCATATGTTTTTTCACCTATTCCTTTTATTTTCATTAAATCTTTTACTGATGAAAAACCATATTTTTCTCTGTATTGAATTATTTTTTTTGCTGTTTTAGGACCTATTCCTGGAATTTTTGTTAATTGTGTTTCACTCGCTGTATATAAATCTATTTTTATTTCACCGTTTAATTCTTCTGTTCTTTTATTCCCAGTTTGAATATAAAATATTCCCCCAAATATTGTTAAAAAGAATATAAGACTTATGATAAAAATTGTTTTGCTATTCCTGAACACCATTCTCACCTATTAATGTAAAACTCTTTAAAAATCTATCTTTTACACTTATACCTGTTAATTGTTTTATTTTTTCATCATCTATGCTTTCAAGATAATTTTTGGCAAGGGTTATATCAGGAAATAATCCTGCACAAATTGCAAAATAACTTTTCCCACTGTTTTTAAAATGCCCTTTGTAAACAAAAACAGGAATTCCAGCATTCCTTAATGTTAATGTCGTGAAAAATGCATCTTCTTCTTTTAAATATAATCTCATTTGAACTGTAAATACTTTTTGAATATTATCGTTATTTTTGTTTTTTATGCTAAAATCTTCCGAATATACTGAATATAGGTTTGTTGCTATATTGGTGATAAAATATTCTTTATTGAATTCAAGGTTAGATACACTTTTTCTGAAAGCTTCTTCATAATTCATTAATTTTAATCCACCAAATGTATTATCTTCGAAACTACTTTTTGCTTTTTTTACAAGATAAAAATAATCTATTTTCTGATTTTCATAGATTCCTTTTGGTTTTATATTTAAAAATTTTTCTATTTCTTCTATATTTAATTCGTAGTTCATATTATTTTCTATTTTTTTATTTCTTCCATTACTGGAAATTATATCTTTATCTTTTAATTCATAAATTTTTAATTCGAGATTCTTTATTTTGTATTTTAGATATATTGTATACGAAGTAAGCAATGCGACAAATGTTGGTAATAATATAACCATTATTGTTATAAATATAAGAGCATAATTTTTTTGTTTTTTTATCACAAAAATCCACCTCTAAAATGGTTCTTGATTTCTTTTAAAACTATATTAAGTTCATCATATGTGGTTTTATAATTTATTATTCTTCCTGAGGATGTAAATAAAACAAACTCATTGTTGAAATTTGCTTCGTCAAAATTAAGATATTCTATATTTTTGTATTGTATATCAAAATTCTCTATTAATTCCTTTTTTATTTCTTCAAATAATTCATATTCTAAAAATCCAAAATACCATGACATGTATAACTCTATTAAAAAGCTCAATCCAAAAATATCAAGAAAATTTCTATTAATACCTGTTTTTTTATTATAAAATAATTTAATTATATTTTCCCCCGGAAAAACTTTTGACTCATTTTCTATATAATATACCCATTGTTTCAGAGAATAATATATAAACTCCTCCAGATCTATATCGGAAAAGTTTAATTTTGAATAATTTAGAGCTATTTTAGATATTCTGGAATTTAAAACCCTTCCCAATAGATAAGGAATAACAAATCCTTTTTTTAGTTCCTGCGGAGATAAGCTTTCAAAAAAGGTTGTATCTATTATTATTGCATCAGGATATCCTTTCTGCACTAAAAAATCCTTTTTCCAGTTAAAATTTAAATAATATTTTCCTCTTAACGGTGGCATTATTGCTGATTGTAATGTTGAAGGAAAATATATATATTCATTTCTTCTTTCAAAGCTTTCCATGGTATATCCAAGTAAATCTATTACGCTATATCCTCCTACTATCACAACATTTTTTATATTTTTATCAGATAATTTCATTATTAAAGACAGATATTTATCAAAACTCTTCAAATTTTCATTACCTATTACAGAAATGCTGTTAGAAAGATTTAATTCATCTATGAGTTTTATTTTTTTATCATATATAATGATATTACTTTTCTTGACGTTTATATATTCTTTGTATTTCCCCTTTTTTATTATTATTGGAATACTTTTTCCTGTGCCAGGGTTATAATAAATACTTTTCAACATTTCCACCTCATGTTTTTAATCCGTCCATAAATCTGGTTATAACTTTTTCATTTATATTTATATTAAAACCACCTTCGTGTACAATTAATTTTGGTACATTTAAATACGAGAGCATATTTCCCATTTCTTTATAATCCTCTTCTTTTAAGTTAAATGTGGTATCTGGATCTTCATAATGTGTATTTGTTCCAAAAGAGATTATAAGAAAATCTGGATCAAAATCATCTATTTCCAGCAATGCTTTTTCAAGCACTCTTAAATATACTCTTCCATTTATTTCATCTTTTAATGGAAAATTTATATTATATCCTTTTCCTTCACCTTCACCAATTTCCCATTCATAACCCGAAGTATACGGATAATGGTTTGAAGGATTTCCATGTATACTTATTGTTAATACAGTATTGTCTTCATAAAAGATTTCCTGAGTTCCATTGCCATGATAGAAATCCAGATCAAGTATTGCCACGTATATATCTCCGTTTTTTTGAAGATATCTTGCTGCCAATGCTGCATTATTGAAGTATGAATATCTTCCACAATGGGCAATACCTGCATGATGCCCCATTGGCCTTGAAAGTGTATATACAAGTTCTTCGTCTTCTAAAAGATAAGATGCGCCTGTTAGTGCACATTTTGCACTAATCCAGGCCATCTCAAATGTATTTTTGCTTATTGGTGTAATTGAATCCATACACATGTCATATCCAACTACTGTTGAAAAATATTCCTGATTTTCATTTAAAGTATATTGTTTTTCTTTAAGCCAGCTTACATAATCCGAAGAATGCACAAAGTATAAATAGGATCTTGAAAAATCCCTTGTACTTTTAATGATGTTGCCATATTTTAATTGAATTACTTCTTTTATTACTTCAACTCTTCCTGGTTTATCTTTATTATCTACTATTTCAAATCCATTAAATTCATTTTTGGGAGAATAAAATACATGACGGGGATCATAGATTACTTTCATAAGTTTTCCTCCATTTCGGATATAAGGTTTATCCTTCTTTCGTGTCTCCCTCCTTCAAAATCTGTTGATAAGAATGTATCTACTGTCCATTCTGCCAGTTCAAAACCCATTGTTCTTCCACCAAGAACCAATACGTTTGCATTATTATGTTGTCTTGCTAGTTCTGCCATTTTTGGATAGTATGCAAGTGTAGCTCTAATCCCTTTTACTTTGTTAGCTGCTATAGACATTCCTAAACCTGTTCCACACATTAGTATACCATAATCAACTTCATTATTTACAACCTTATCACAAACTTTTTTTGCATATACAGGATAATCCACTCTTTCTTCTGTTTCCGGTCCCATATCAATTACTTCAATACCTTTTTTTGATAAATATTCTTTTAAATGTTCTTTCATTTTAAATGCTGCATGATCAGAACCTATAGCTATTTTCATCTAAAATCACCTCACTAATTTTTATTGTTCCTATTATTTCAAGATTTTCATTTACAATTAGAATAAAATCGCTACTAAAATCTTTATATTTTTCAACTACAAAAACATTATAAAAATTATTGATTTTTCTTATTGTTAAACTACTTATAGTTTTAAGGTAAAATGGTGTGGAATAAAGTTTTAATTTATTTTCAGCAATTTCTCCATGAACTTCTATAAATCCACTTTTTTCGTTCTTTAATATATTTATTCCTCTTGATTTTCCTGATAATTCTATATATCCTTTTTTTTCAAGGGATTTTAATTGAGAATATACCGTCGATACGCTTTTTAAATTTAAATATTCCGCTATTTCCCTCATCGACGGTGGATATCCCTTTACATTAATATAAAAATTGATATATTCATATATTCTCTTCTGTTTCTCCGTTAATCCTTTCATAATCACACGTCAAATATTACCCTGATTTTTTTGCTTTCTTCATCAATTATTTTTGGATATGCTACAGCTTTAATTTCAATGTCAGAATTTATTTTATATATTTTTGAATATGAAATTTTTATAATTTCATTATCAGTTTCTATTTTTGAAGGAAATTCCCCTTCCATTATCGCTCTTAAAAATTCATTCCCAAGGTCAAATAATATATCATCTATTTCTTTTTCGCTGATAGTATATTCATTTTCTCTATTTATTCCTTCGACAACTGGACTATAGATTTTATTTAATACTTCAACGAAATCTTCTAATATTTCTTTTATATCTTCACCAGAAATTTCATACATAATATCTGCTGGATGTTCTAATTCTTTATTCATCTTCTATCACCACTGCTGCATCTGCTACTATATCTTCTTTGTCAAGCCTTATTGCTCTTACACCTATGGCATATCTACTTAATGAGGAAATTGTTGACACCTCTTCTCTTATAGCCTTTCCAAGCTTGGTAAATACTATTACATGACTTTCATCTGTAACTGCAAGTGCTTTTACTATATCACCTATTCTACTTGTTTCTTTCACACATTTTAATCCTACACCACCACGATTTTGAAGCCTGAAATCTTTAAAATCTACTCGTTTGGCAAATCCATATTTTGTAATTAGAAGAAGACTTTTTTCATTATCAACCATTACTGCATTTACCACTTCATCATTTTCCCTTAATTTTATGGATCTTACACCTGCAGCACTTCTTCCCATAGGTCTTACATCACTAACCCTGAATCTTAAACTCATCCCTTTTGCACTTATTACAAGAACTTCATCCTTTTCTTCTACAATAAGCGCATCTACCACTGTATCATCTTCTTTTATTGTAATTGCTTTTAATCCATTTCTTCTTATATTAGAAAATTCTTCAAGCGCTGTTCTTTTTACCGTTCCTTTTTTTGTAAAGAGCATTATATATTTATTTTCTATATCTTTTTTGTTTTCAATTGGAATTATTGTTTTTATCTTTTCATCATTTTCAAGATATAGATATGTGCTTATATGCTTTCCTTTTGTATCTTTGCTGCTTTTTTCTATTTTATATGCATTTAACTCAAAAGCCTTTCCTTTTGAGGTGATAAATAACAATTTTGAGAGACTATTTGTCTGTAATACCTGAATAATAAAATCATTATCTGATTTTTTTATAGCCTTAGCACCTTTTCCGCCACGATTTTGAACTTTATATTCACTGCTTTTCATTGCTTTTATGTATCCCCATTGGGTTAAGACAATTACAAGATCTTCTTCTTCAATGTTGTCTGATTCTTCTATTTTGGCCCCAGAATTTGTTATTACCGTTCTTCTTTCATCACCAAATTTTAGTTTTATTTCCTCTGTTTCTTCTTTTATTATTTCCATTAATTTTTCTCTGTTGTTTAATATTTCAAGTGCGATTTTTATTTTTTCTGTTAATTCAGCATATTCTTTTTCCAATTTCTGTCCTTCTAACTTAGAAAGGCTTATTAATCGCATATCAACAATAGCATTTGCCTGTTCTTTTGTTACATTAATTATTTCCATTAAGCTATTTATTGCTTCTTCTCTTCCTTCGGACTGTCTGATTATTTCAATTACCGCTTCAATTCCTTCTGAAGCTTTCATTAAACCTTCTACAATGTGTGATCTTTTTCTTGCTTTATCAAGTTCAAATTGAGTTCTTCTTGTAATTACATCTACCCTGTGATTAATAAATGCCTGAAGTATTTCCTTTAAATTCATTACCCTTGGTTTTCTGTTATCTATAACAGTCATCTGAACAGGGAATGAAATCTGCATTTGTGTATGCTTTAATAATTGATTTACAACTCTCTGTGGATTTACATTTTTCTTTAACTCTATTACAACTCTTATTCCTTCTTTATCTGATTCATCTCTAATATTTCTTATTCCTACATCTTTTTTATTTTCCTTTTGCTTTGTAACATAATTTGCTATTTGAGTTATAAGATCGGCTTTTGAAACACCATATGGTATTTCTTTTATAACTATGCTCATTCCATTTTTGTTTTCTTCAAATTCGTACTTTGATCTTATATGGAATGTTCCTCTTCCTGTTTCATATATATCTTTTAATTTATCTCCATCAACAATAATACCACCAGTAGGAAGATCAGGTCCTTTAATAAATTTCATAAGTTCTTCAACTGATGCATCTGGATTATCTATAAGATATTTAATTCCTTCTGCAAGCTCTGTAAGGTTATGTGAAGGGATATTAGTTGCCATTCCAACAGCAATACCGTTTACACCATTCATTAGCAAGTTTGGTAATCTTGTTGGCAATACCCATGGTTCCTTTAATGAACCATCAAAGTTGTCCATCATTTCAACGGTATTTTTATCTATATCCATTAACATATATTCTGCAAGTTCATGCATTTTAGCTTCGGTATACCTCATTGCTGCAGCAGGGTCTTTATCTATTGACCCAAAGTTTCCCTGCCCTATTACAAGCGGATATCTAAGGCTAAATGGCTGCGCCATTCTTACAAGAGCATCATATATTGCAGCATCACCATGTGGATGATATTTACCCATAACTTCTCCAACAATACGGGCACATTTTTTATATGCTGCATTATGTTTTAAATTCAATTCATCCATAGAATATAATATTCTTCTTTGAACAGGTTTAAGGCCATCCCTGACATCCGGGATAGCCCTGCTTGTAATAACACTGAGAGAGTATAACAAATATGACTCTTTTAACTCTTCTTCAAAGGATTTATTTAAAATTTCGCTCATTTATTGCTTACCTCCTGGTTTTTACGATATTTTTGCTCCCGGTTCTATATCTTCATCTGTTGTTAAGAGGGTTAATTTATCCCCTATTTTTGCTGCCAATAACATTCCATTTGATTCAATTCCCATTAATTTTGCTGGTTTTAAATTAGCAACAACTATTATTTTCTTTCCTACAAGATTTTCAGGTTCATAATAATTTGCAATACCTGCTACAATCTGCCTTTTACCTAATTCTCCAAGATCAAGCTGTAATTTTACAAGCTTTCTTGATTTTTTTACTTTTTCTGCTTCTAAAATTTTAGCTACCCTTAAATCAACCTGCGCAAAATGATTTATATCAATTAAAACATTTTCTGTTTTTTCTTCTTCTTTCTTTACTTCTTTTACTTCTGTTTTCTTTTCTTCCATTTTCTTCTCCTCCTTCATTTTTATAACTTTTTCCCATTTTTTTACATCTATTCTTTTGAATACTGGTTCTCCAATATTTACCTTTACACCGCTTTTTAATAATCCAATTTTTATATTTTCATCTTTTATGTATTCTTCTACATTTTCAATACCTAATTTACCAAGTATTTTCAATGCTGTATCTGGCATTACAGGTGAAATTAATAATGCAATTATTCTAATTGAATCCATGAGGTTATACATTACAGTACCAAGCCTTGATTTTTTGCTTTCGTCTTTTCCAAGTAACCATGGTTCTGTAAGATCTATGTATTTATTTGTAAATCTTACCAATTCCCATAAACTTTCAAGCGCATTGGTGAATAAGTATTTATCCATGTAATTTTCGTATTTTTCCACTGTTGAGTTAATGAGATCTTTAAGTTGATTGTCAACTTCCTCCGTTTCACCGATTTCCGGTATAACTCCATCAAAGTATTTATTAACCATGGATAATGTTCTATGAACAAGATTACTTAAATCATTTACAAGATCAGAATTGTATCTTGTAATTAAATTATCTTCTGAAAAATCTCCATCTTTTCCAAATACAATGTCTCTTAATAAATAGTATCTTATTACATCATTTCCATATGCTTCAACAAGAATTCTTGGATCAATTGCATTTCCAAGAGATTTTGATATCTTCTGTCCATTTACAGTAAGCCAGCCATGAGCAAATATTTTTTTAGGTAGAGGCAATCCTACTGACATTAACATTGCCGGCCAGATTAATGAATGGAATCTATTGATTTCTTTTCCAATTAAATGTAAATCAGCAGGCCAATATTTTTCAAATTTTTCCATATTTTCCGGATAGCCCAATGCACTTACATAATTAATTAATGCATCTACCCATACATAAATTACATGTTTTGGATCATCTGGCATTGGAACGCCCCAATCAAATGTGGTTCTTGTGATACTTAAATCTTTAAGACCGCTTTCAAGTATTTTAAGCATTTCATTTTTTCTAAATTCAGGTTCAAGAAAATCTGGATTCTCTTCAAAATGCTTTTTTAACGGTTCATTGTATTTTGATAATTTAAAGAAATAATTTTCTTCTTCAACCCAATTTACTTCTCTTCCACATGAAGGACATACTTTTTTGCCGTCTTTTTCTTCAATTTCATCTTCTGTCCAGTATGTTTCACATGGAACACAATACCAACCTTCGTATTTTCCTTTGTATATGTCACCATTTTCAAGCATTTTTTTCACAAAAAATTGAACTGTTTTCATATGTTGCTCGTCTGTTGTTCTTACAAAGTAATCATTGGTGATTTTTAAATCTTTCCATAATGTTTTAAATTTTCCCGATAATTCATCACATAATTCCTGTGGTGAAATCCCTTTAGCTCTTGCTGCCTGAAGGATTTTTTGACCGTGTTCATCTGTTCCTGTTAAATAAAATACATCGAATCCTCTCATTCTTTTATATCTTGAAATTATATCTCCTACTATTGTGGTATAACTTGATCCTATATGCGGTTCTGCATTTACATAATATATAGGCGTTGTTACATAGAATTTTTTCAATTTAATCCCTCCTAAAAAAGTTTTTTGTCAGTTATACGTATTATATCACTTTATAATTAAGAAGATTTTAAATTTTTCAGCAAATTATTTTTCGAATTTTCGTAATATAAACGTTATCTTTTTATTCAAGATTATATGTTAAAATTAAGGAAAATCAAAAATAATCGATTTAAGGAGGTTATACATGATGCGAATGTCAAAATATTACGCACCAACATTAAAAGAAGTTCCAAATGACGTTGAAATAAAAAGTCATGAATTGTTAATTAGAGGAGGTTTTATAAGAAAAACAGCTTCTGGGGTATATACATACTTACCTTTAGGAACAAAGGTATTGAAAAAGATAGAAAATATTGTAAGGGAAGAAATGGAAAAAATCGGCTCTCAGGAAATATTAATGCCTATAATACAACCTGCTGAAATATGGCAGCAAAGCGGAAGATGGGATGACTATGGACCAGAAATGATGAAGTTAAAAGATAGACATAATAGGGATTTTACATTAGGTCCTACACATGAAGAGATGATAACTACAATAGTAAAAAATGAATTGAGATCATATAAACAATTGCCAATTTCATTATTCCAGATTGCTAACAAATACAGAGATGAAATAAGACCACGTTTTGGAGTTTTAAGAGCAAGGGAATTTATAATGAAAGATGCATATTCTTTCCATAATTCAGAAGAATCACTCGATAAAACATACGAAGATTTTTACAGGGCCTATGAAAATATTTTAAAAAGACTTGGTGTGGATTATAGAGTAGTTGAAGCAGATACAGGTGCAATTGGTGGAAATAAATCCCACGAATTCCAGGTATTGGCAGAATACGGAGAAAGCACTATATATTATTGTGATTGCGGATATTACGCAACAGATGAAAAAGCAGAATCAAAACTTACATTTGAAGTAGAAAATGAAGAAGAAAAAGAAATTAAAAAGGTTTCAACACCTGATGTAAAAACAATTGATGATGTTGCAAACTTCCTTAACTCTTCAAAAGAAAAGATTATAAAATCCCTTTTATTTAAAGGAAGAGATGGTTGGGTACTCGCTTTGATTCGCGGCGATTATGATCTTAACATTGCAAAATTAAGAGGATTATTAAAGGATCAAACACTTGAAATGGGAGCACCTGAAGAAATAAAAGCGGAATTTGGTGTGGAAACTGGATTTATTGGTCCTGTTGGAATTAAAAAAGATAATTTGAAAATTGTTGGCGATTTAAGCATTAAAGGTATAAAAAATGGTATCACAGGTGGCATGGAAAAGGATACACATTATGTTAATGTGAATCTCAATAGAGATTTTAATGTGGACATTTTTGCTGATATTAGAATGGTTAAAAAAGGAGAACCTTGTCCAAAGTGCGGAAAACCTTTAAAAGAAGCAAAGGGAATTGAAGTTGGACAGGTATTTAAATTGGGAACAAAATATTCTGAAAAACTTAACGCCTATTATACAGATGAAGACGGTAGATCAAAACCATTTATTATGGGTTGTTACGGTTGGGGTGTTTCAAGAACTTTAGGTGCTATTGTTGAACAATTACACGACGATTATGGCATGTTATGGCCAAGAAGTATTGCTCCATTTGAAATTGTTATTATACCTGTTTCAATGAAAAAACCAGAGCTTGTAGAGAAAGCGGAAGAAATTTATAATCTTTTAAAGGATAAATACGATGTATTATACGACGATAGAGATGCATCACCAGGATTTAAATTTAAAGATGCAGACTTAATAGGTATTCCAATGAAGGTTGTATTGGGTAAAAAGATGAAAGACGGTAAGGTTGAAGTGAAGTTAAGATATGAAAAGAATGCTGAAGAGGTTGAAATTACAGAATCTTTCGATAAATTATTAGAAATCATTGATAAAAAATTAAAGGAATACGACCCAAAAATTTACCTTAACAGTATTGACAAAGAATAATCTTCATGTTATAATAATGATTGTGCGTCGGAGAGGTGGCCGAGCGGCCGAAGGCGCTTGCCTGCTAAGCAAGTGTGGGGGTAACTCCACCGTGGGTTCGAATCCCACCCTCTCCGCCATTTTTTTTACCAATTTTTATAGTTTTTACAAATGTGCCCGTAGCTCAATTGGATAGAGCATTGGACTGCGGATCCAAAGGTTGCTGGTTCAAATCCAGTCGGGCACGCCAAAACTCCCTCATTTTTGAGGGAGTTTTTATCTTTTATGATGAAAAAAAGTTTTCTCGAATACTTCGAACGTTTCTCTACAAAAGTCTTTTCGAAAAATAGAAATAATAACATTTGCTCAGGAAAGTGAAATTTTTTATAATTGAGAAAAATAATGTGAATGAAAACTAAGAATTTCCCGCAGCGGGGATTACAGGATAGTTGGAAAAAATAAAAGCGAGTGAAGGCTCGCAGAGTGCCTGAGAAAATTGTGAGTGGAAGGGGTCAAAATCACACGGATGTGATTTTGAGTGAAGACGAACATGGACGTGAGTCTGCAACGACCCCTGAGAACGAACAATTTTCGAAGATTAGCACTCAAGTCGTATGAATGAACTTTCTATAAAAAAAGACTCACCTAAGTGTGAGTCTTTTAAAATTTATCAACAATTTTACTTAAGAAAATATCCAGCAATTCGGGATCAAATTTTTTACCTTTCATATCCTTCATATACTTTATAACCTTTTCTTTTGGCCAGCCAGGTCTATATACCCTATCAGATACAAGCGCATCATAAACATCTGCTATAGCTGTAATTCTTGCTTCTATTGGTATTTCTTTTCCTTTTAATCCTTCAGGATAACCACTTCCGTCCCAATTTTCATGATGATATTTTGCAATTGATGCAGCTATTTTAAATATATCTTTATTTGAAGATGCAAGTATTCTATAACCTATAACTGTGTGTTCTTTCATTATTTCAAATTCAGAGTCTGTAAGCTTCCCTGGTTTATTTAGTATATAATCAGGTATTCCAATCTTTCCAATATCGTGTAACATAGAAGCTATTTTAAATTCAAATGCCTTATGTTCTTCTATTCCTGCAGCCTGTGCAATATCATATACAATATTTGAAACTCTTAAAACATGTTCTCCTGTTTCTTCAGAACGTGATTCAAGTAATTCACCAAGGGTAAATATTATTTCATATAGCGTTTCATTTAATTCATTCGAAATTCTCATTTTTTCAACAGTAGTAATTATATGCAACAAGAAAAGGTTTAGCAGGTTTTTTAAATTTTCAGGAATTGGTTTTTCCGAACTTACACAAAATACTTTTTGCCTTTCTGTATCAGAATTAAATATAACAAAGAACTCCTTCTCATTTTCCCAGTGTATAAAATTCTTTTTATTACTATGAAACTCCGGATAATCTTCACATATTTTTGTATTTAATATAATATCATAGTTTTCTGCCATATTTCTTACCACTTTACATGAACTCTCTAAAAATATATCTTCATTGGTTTCACTGGTTGATTCTGTAGCAAATCCAAATATTGTTTTCAAAGATTCGGCTTCTTTTTCCAGATTTACTATATCTCTATATGACCTTAATCCGGAAAGGATTACTGTAATTAGTCGTTCTGATGTTAATTCTGTTTTTTCTCTATAATCGTTTATATCATAATTTAAAACAACTTCTTTGTTAGGGGCATATCCCGGCTGTCCTGTCCTGATTACAAGACGTGTTTTATGATTTTTTAAATTTTCACGAATATATTTTACAAGATCAAGACCTGCATGTTTATCTTCCATTACTACATCAATTATTGCAAGTGCAATATCTTTATCTTTCCTTAAAATTTCAAGCGCTTCTTCTTTAGAATATGCACTGATTAACTTTATAGGTCTTCCTTCAAAGGTTAGTCCTTTTAATACTATTCTTGTTACTCTATGAACATCTTTTTCATCATCAACAATAAGTATTTTCCATGGTTTTGATTCTATGACATTTTCAGCAGTTTCAGCATCATTATCTACAAATTTTATAAACTCTTCATTGAAGTCCATTGTATCACCCCCTATTTCGACTCAGAGACAACCTTTGGAAGAATAACTGTAAATTTCACACCTTTTCCCGGAGCGCTTTCTACATATATTTGGCCCTGCAACACAGTGTTTACAAGGTTATATACGACATTCATACCTATACCACTGCTTTCACCGGAATTGTCAGTGGTAAAGAATGGTTCAAATATGGCACTTTTAGTTTTTTCATCCATACCCTTACCATTATCCGAATATACAATTTTCACACTATCTTTTTCATTAAATACCTCTATATTTATTCTACCATTTTCTTTATAATTTTTAAAACCATGCTTTAAAGAATTATCAATAAAATTGGTTATTATTTGAGCAATAGCTCCAGGATATGTAACCATTTCTATATCATCAGGACATTTTAAACTTATTTTATGTGATGTTTTTCTGATAACAGGGTTTAATGATTTTAATATTGCTTCTAATTCCTCTTTTAGATTTACTTTTAATTTTATGTTGGAAACTTCCTGCGCTGATACTTTTTTAAGACTTTTTATTAAATCAGACATTCTCATTAAATTGGCAAGTATAATATCCAATAATTCGTTTCCTGAATTTAAATAATCTTCAAACAGTTTTTTAGATACCTGCCCGGATATATATCCTTCTTCAAGTTTTTTGAAATCTTTTATTAATTGTGTAACCGATGTATATGCAATTCCAAGAGGTGTATTTAAATCATGAGAAATATTCGCCACAAGTCTACCCAATGACGCCATTTTTTCTGAGTTTATAAGCAATTCCTGCGTTCTATTTAGATTTTCTATGGTATTTTCCAGTTCTTCAAGCGTATCTTCAAGCTCTCTATTGGATTTTTCAAGCTTTCTTTTTGTTTCATTTATAACAACCATCTGATTATATAAAAAGGCTAATAATACATAAATTAAAAACCCCAACAATTTTACATAAAAACTTCTATTGACCATTTTTACATACATTTCACCTATATATATTCCATTGTTGTCCAGTGATTTAGATAATGAAACTTCATGAATAAAATTCATTTTTTCAAAAAAAAGATCTATTTTATTTAATTTTTTGGGATTTTCCATTTTAAAGAATAAATTTCCTGACTCATCATAAACAGCTATTTCTCTATATTCAACATTCTTAAAAATTATATTAGATATATCTTCCATAGCCTTATCATTATATTCCCATAGATAATTTTTAAATAACAGGCTTATGTAATTATAAAAATCATTTATATAACTTTCTGTTCTCTGGGTATAATAAAGCATAAATATAATATATAGTAAAAATATCAGAAGATTTATAAATATTGTTTTTAACTTCATTAAATCACCTCTATTGCCATAAATCTTCATATGTAATGTTGTATTTTTTCAATATTTCCCTGTATTCTTCTGTTTTCTTAAATCTTTTTAATTCTTCATTAAACATTTTTATTATTTCTTCAGAGAATTCATTCTTTCTGGAAAGCCCTATATAATACATATTTTTTTTGCTAATTGGATAAAAATAAACCTGACCTTTATAATTAAATTTTTTCAAATAATATAAAGCCACATTTTTATCTATTACATATATATCAAATCGATCATTAATAAACCCCTTTATTCCAATTATATCATCTGATACAGCATAATATTGTAGATTAAAATCTTTTAATCTGTTATTATAATTAAATCCCTTTACATATCCACATTTATAATTGCTTATATCATCTTCAAAGTTTATATTTTTATTTTTATATATAAATACATCTGCACCTGTACTTAATGGTTCTTCTGAAAATAACATATACTTTCTTCTCTCATCTGTAACAGAAAGAGAAAAAGTTCCATCTATAATACCTTTTTTTATATAATCCAATACTCGCAACCAGTTTAAATAAATAATATCCACCTTAAATCCCATGTTTTCAAAAACTCTTTTTAAAACCTCGGTGTCTATTCCTTTCCATTCACCATTTTCATACCATTCATATGGCGGCCAATCAACATTGGCTAATTTAAGATAATTCCCGGGTTTTGCAAATTCCTTTAAACCATATTTTTCCAGTATTTTTTCAACAGTTCCATTAATTACTATTTCTTTTATTTCCTTATCTACAATATTTTTTATATCTTCGGAAACTTTCCTGGAAAATCCTATATAATGATAATATTTAGGCATCGGCATATTAACAATTTTCGAGATTTTTTTTAAAGATTTATTGTAATAATATCCAAGCGTAAGAGAGTTATAAAATACACCCTCTATTTTATTTTTCAAATACGGATTAATTGCTTCTTCTATATTTTCAAATTCAATAGCTTTATTTTTGTTTTTGGTTACCTCAAAAAACAGCTGTTCTGTCTTAGTTCCTTTAATTACACCAAGTTTTAATTCGTTTAGCGATTTATTAAAATCCTTATTTGTAAGAATCATATAGGTTACAGAATATAATGGAAAATCTGAAAAATTCATTATATTTTCCCTATAATCATTTTTTGCTATTCCAATAAAAATATCAATAAATCCTTTTGATAATTCTTCTGTGATATATGTCATGTTTTTAAATTTTCCATCCCATTGAATCTCTATATTATATTTTTCAAGTCTTTTATTAAGCTCTTCATATATTTCATAGCATATACCTTTTACTTCATTATCTTCAATATAATATTTTGGCGGGGCAATTTGAAAGGTGGTCTTTAAAATTATTTTATCTGAAAAAGCCATTATTACAGCTAAAAAAAATACAATTAATACATACACCTTTTTTTTCATATTGCCACCCCCAATATTTATATTGATAACATTATTTAAATTATATCACTTTTTTAATTTTTCAACAAATCTATTAATTTCAAATGAATCTCTGTAAATTTTTATAATTCCAAATTCAGACAAAATCTCTTTTGTTTTTTCTATATTAAATTCAGTTGTTTCAAATAAATAATGCTTTTCAAACAATAAATCTGGAAACTCATTTGATAATCGCAGAAAGAAATCCTGACCATCTTTACCTGCAACCAATGCATTTTCAGGTTCATACTTTAATGAATTTGAGTTTATATAAAATTTTTCCTCTACATACGGGGGATTGGAAACTATAAAATCTACTTTTTTTAAAACTTCTTCTGGAATGTTATAAAAAATATCACTTTCAAAAAATTCTATTTTCACATTAATTTTATCAGCATTTTTTTTAGCAACTTTTAAAGCCTTTTCAGAAATATCAGATGCATAAATATTAATTTCCGGAAAGCTTTTTTTTAATGCTATTGCAATTGCTCCACTACCGGTTCCAAGATCAAGTATATTTTTATATTTATTTTTTTCTATTATTTTCATTGCAATTTTAACAAGATCTTCTGTTTCTATCCTCGGAATTAATACATTTTCATCAACATATAATTCAAAATCCATAAATTCTGCAGATTTGGTGATATATTCCACAGGATAATCTTCAATAATTATCTTATTCAGGAGTAATAGCAATTTATCATCTATTTCAAAATCACGATCAAGGATAATCTTTGAAAATTCTATTTTTTTTATTTTTGAAATTAATTTTGCAACAAAAGAAAGGGGATTAAATATCCCCTTTTTTAACATTATTTCCCTATTATTTTTTATATATTCATTTAATCTCATATTCCAAGTATTGTTCTTACTTCATCTGAAGCTTTTGAAGGATCCCATGGAGGATCAAAGGTTAATTCTACTTTTACGCTTTTTACACCTTCAATTGACCCAACTTTATTTTTCGCATCTTCTGTAATCATCCCTGCGAGAGGACACATTGGTGTTGTTAATGTCATTAATACATGAACGTTATTTTCCTCATCAACATTTACGTCATATATAAGCCCTAATGAGACTACATCAAAACCTATTTCCATATCATATACATTTTTTAAAGCATTCATTACATCTTCTTTAGTTATTTTTGCCATTGCTTTCATCTCCTTTGAAATATTTTGAATTAATTATTACCGTTGAATTTGATTTAAATTTTTCAAATTCTTCAGCGACCAATTTATCAAATAATTTCTTTGCTTTTTCATCTTTTAATTTGTTTATTATTCTTTCCTTTGCCTCATCAATAGTTAAAGATCTTTTAGGATATTTCTTTTCAATCTTTATAAGAGAATAAATAGAGCCACTGTATTTCATTGGTTTTAATATTGCGCCTGGAAAGGAAGATTTTATTTGATTAACCAGATCATTTGTATTATCTTCAAGAGAAATAGTCAAAGACGTTGCTTCTGAACTTTCCAATTTTGTTTTATATACATCATCATATGTATAATACCCATCTATTATTTTCTGATATACAAGAGAAGCCTCTTCGCTTGTTTTAAAAAGAATCAAATCCAATGTTGCTCGTTGAGGACTATAATATGAATCTTTATTAGCTTCATACTCCGCTTTTATTTCCTCATCTGATACTTCTACATTTTCAAGAAGATATTGATAAATCGCTGATATTGCTTTTTTATATAACTTTTCATGATATATACTATAAATATATTGCTCTTTATTTTCGAAACCCTTTGATAATAAATAAAGCTTTATTTTATCTTCTGACAATCCTGAACTTTTAAATACATTATTTATATCATTTGAAATGCTATTAAAAAGTTCTTCTTTTTCAAGATTTATCCCTTTTTCTTTTTCTGTAAATTGAATAAATAATATTTCACCACTTAATTTATCCAATTTCATTTTTTCATATTTTTGAATTGTTTGGTTTCCTTCTTTGCTTCCAACGAGCACTTTGTAAAATTCACCATTTAAATTGTTTATTCCTCTTAATAATTCAAGCGTCTTTGCCTGTGATTGGAAATAATCGTAATTTACAGCTTCACCATTGATTTTCACAATGGTTTTATCCTCTAATTCCTGATAACTAACTACACCAAAAACAGATACAATAGCAAATACAATCATCATCAAAATCAACAAACCTTTTTTCATTCCTTATCCTCCCCGTTTTCAAATTTCTTATATTTTTCAAAATATTCCTTTGCAGCCTTTGATAACAGTGAATCTATATTTCTTTCTTTTTTTACAAAATAATAGATTAAATGCGTTAATAATTCTATTTCATTATTTTCGTTACCTTCATTTTCAAGACTTTCCAAATCTCTCTTTAATAATTCAAATATATTTTTTTCTTTATATGGGTCATAATCCACTGCAAATGAATTTTCTATTAATCTTCTTAAATTCATTAATGGTGGAAGTCCTTTATTTATCTCACCTATTTTTGAATATTGCTTTTTCCCTTTTTCTTTAGCCTTTATTTTTTCCCATTGTTCATATGAATATTCCCCTTCATTTTTAAAAACATGTGGATGACGACGTATCATTTTTGAATTAATTCTTTCAAGCACATCAACAATTGTAAATTCATTATTTTCTCTTGCAATTTGTGAATGAAATACAACCTGCAACATTACATCTCCTAATTCTTCAATTAATTCATCCATATTATTTTCGTCTATTGCATGCACCACTTCATATGCTTCTTCAATCATATATGGTTTTAAGCTTTCATGAGTCTGTTTTCTATCCCACGGACAACCATGTTCAGAACGTAACTCTTCCATTATTTCAAGCAATTGTTCAAACTTTTCTCTGGCTTTATCCCTCATATTATCCCCTTTCATTAAAGTACTCCTATTCTCATTAAACGCATGGTGGAAAATTCTTTTTTATTAATTGAAACGTTTTTTTCAATAATCATCCTTTTTATTGGATTAAAGGTTATTCTATGAAATTCTTTTATTCCATTTTCTTCTATTAGTTTTATATGTTCTTTTGTTGGATATCCTTTATGTTTTTTCATGTTATACTCCGGATATTGTTTATCAAGTTCTACCATTAATCTATCCCTATAAACCTTGGCAAGTATTGAAGCAGCTCCTATTGTTTTAGACTTTGCATCTCCTTTAACAATACATTCATAATTTTCAATACTTAATTTGAAATTCTTGCCATCTATTATAACATAAGCATTTGAAAGATTATATTTTTTTAAATTCCTTTCAATTGCCAGTGTCGTTGCTGAAAATATGTTATAAATATCTATTTCTTCAGGTGTAGCAATTTCTATTGAATAATTAAAGTTTTTTATTAATATTTCATAAATCTCTTCTCTTTTCTTTTCTGATAATTTTTTTGAATCATTTGAAATCTCTTCAAGTATTTTAAGTTGATTCTCATTTTCCACTTCAATTGCAGCAGCAACAACAGGTCCTGCCAGCGGCCCTCGCCCGGCTTCATCAACCCCTATTATTTTACCATATTTTTTTAAATACTCAATATCCATTGCTCTCACTCTTTCATTCTTATATTATTATGTTTTAAGATTTAATAAATGCTACACTTAATTATTACAAATTTATATGAAAAAAAGCTTAACATTTATGGTAAAATTAGTTATGAAAAAAATATCAAAATTTTTAATACCGGGAGGGAAAAAAATGAATTTCTCACAAAGGGTTTTAAACATGCAGGCATCACCTATTAGAAAGCTTGTTCCATATGCAGAAGAAGCAAAAAAAGCTGGAAAAACTGTTTTGCATTTAAATATAGGACAACCAGATCTTGAAACTCCAAAAGCATTTTTTGATTACATTGAAAATTATAAACCTGAAGTTATTGCCTATACTCATTCAGCAGGATTAATGGAATTAAGGGAAGCATTTTCAAAATATTATAATAAGCATGACATTCCATTTACACCAGAAGAAATTATCGTTACTAATGGCGGAAGTGAAGCTATTGTATTTGCATTGGCTGCTATTGCTGATCCAGGAGATGAAGTAATTGTAATTGAACCATTTTATGCAAATTACAGAGGATTTGCCGAAATGATTAACGTAAAACTCGTTCCTGTAAGAGCTTTACCTGAAACAGGATATGCAGTTCCTTCAACAGAAGAATTTGAAAAAGCTTTATCTTCAAAAACAAGAGGCATTATTTTCTCAAATCCTTCAAACCCAACAGGAGCTGTATACTCAGAAGAAGAATTAAAAAGAATTGTAGATTTTGCTAAAAAACACGATTTGTTTATTATTTCTGATGAAGTTTATAGGGAATTTACATTTGACGGAACAAAACATATTTCTACAATGACCTTTGAAGAATACGATAGAACAATTGTTGTAGACAGTATTTCAAAAAGATATAGCGCATGTGGTGCAAGAGTAGGTGTTTTTGCTACCAAAAACAAAGAATTATACAACCAGGTAATGAAAATGGCTCAATCAAGGCTCTGTCCTCCAATGACAGCTCAATTAGGAACTATAGGACTTCTTGAAATGGATGATTTATACATAAAAGAAGTTTACGAAGAATATGATAAAAGGAGATTAGCTGTTTATGAAGAGTTGTCAAAAATAGAAGGTGCTGTATTTAAAAAACCAAAAGGTGCATTTTATGTTTCTGTAAAGTTACCTATTGACGATAGCGAAGAATTTGTAAAATGGATGCTTACAGATTTTGCTATTGACAATACTACTGTAATGGTTGCACCACTTACAGGTTTTTATGCTACAGAAGGTTCTGGAAAACAGGAAATAAGAATTGCTTATGTTCTTGAAAGTGAAAAATTGAAAAAGGCAACATATATACTCGCTGAAGCTGTTAAGGCTTACAATAATAGGTAGGTGAAAATATATTGAAAAAAGAAATTATTTATGCAATTGAGTATCTGGAAAAAAAAGGGTTAATTAAAGGAACATGGGGAAATGTTAGTATTAGAGACGGAAACAGGATATATATTACTCCATCAGGTGTTCCATATGATGTTTTAAATGTGGATGATATATCTGTTCTTGATTTTGAAACAGAAAAACATATAGACGGTTTAAAACCATCAAGCGAAAAAGCTTTACATCTTGAAATCTATAAGAATTTTCCTGAAATAACAGCAGTAGTTCATACACACAGTCTTTATGCTTCAATTTTTTCAGCTTTGAGAAAACCTGTTCCATGTTATATTGAAGACCAGGCACAAATTATTGGCGGGGAAATACCAGTGGCTGAATATAAGCTTCCCGGAACAAAGGATCTTGCTATAGAAGCAGTTAAAAAGTTTAAGTTAGGAGTTTATGGAATTTTATTAGCAAATCACGGAATTGTGGCAATAGGAAGAACTTTAAAAGAAGCTTTAATAGCAGCTGAAATAACAGAAAAAAGCGCTAATATAGCTTTTAATGTTGAATTAATGGGCGGAGGACATAAATTATCAGAAGAAGATATTAAATGGATGAGAAATTTATACATTGCTTCTTATAGTAAGAACTTGTAAGGATAATTTTTATTATTTATCTTAGATATCCCAAAAAGCTTTTGCTTTTTGGGTAATTTTTTGGGATTAACTTAATTAAAAAAATAACAATCTAACAAAAGGAGGTTAAATATGAAATCATTAAAAGCTCAAATGATAGGTATTATTATCTTAATCTCTATTCTTCCAATGGCTATATTTACCGGAATTAGCACATATAACAACTATAACAAGAGCTTTGAAAATTATAAAAAACATCTTCGTTCAGTTACCGATACCAATGCAAAGTTATTAGAAACATATTTTGACCCAATTATAAACCTTTTAAATACATTATCCAATGACATTAATGTAAAGTCGGCATACAGCAATCAACATGATGAAAGAACCAATATACTTAAAATATTTAAAAATATTGTTGATAATTACCACTATGCAGCAGTATATATGGGATTAAAGGACAAAACTATGTTATCCATCCCAAGTGATGATTTGCCTGCTGATTATGATCCAACATCAAGGCCATGGTATAAGGCTTCAATGAAAACGCCGGGAAAAATCATAATTTCTGAACCATATGTTGATGCAGGAAATAATGACGTATTAATTACTGTATCAAAAACAGTTACAGATCCACAAACAAATGAGATTATTGGAGTAATTGCAATTGATTTATCAATAAAAGAACTGGTTGATACATTCTTTGGTGACGATAAAGTATTTAAGGAAGAATATTCTTACCTTGTAAACAGCGAAGGTATTACTTTAATGCACACAGATCCTGAAAAATGGGGAGTTAATGTTAAAGATTCGGAATTTTTCAGAAAATCCACAAACAATAGCGGTTTAATTGAGTATACTCAAAACGGAAAAAGAATATATACATTTTATTCGAAGGTTAAAGGTATAAACTGGATAATCTACACAGCAATACCTAAAAAAGCAATTACAGACGCAGTA
>NZ_LBFA01000014.1:0-135011 GCF_013363265.1 Marinitoga sp. 1138 | reverse complement strand
AAAAGATAATAAGCGCTGTTCCGTATAATCTACACAAAAAAGAAGAAAAATATTATCACTCATTGATATTTACAATAATAGCCTCAGCAGGAATAGATGTAAAAGCAGAAGAATTGACAAACTTAGGAAGAAGTGATTTAGTAATAGATTTTGACGACAGGATATATTTATTTGAGATAAAACTGGATCAAAGTAGCGACGAAGCATTAAAACAAATAAAAGAAATGAAATACTATGAAAAATACAGCGGAAAAGAAATATATCTCATAGGAATAAATATAAATTCAGAAAAAAGGAATATTGAGGAATATATAATAGAGAAGTTATAAAAAAATACCGTAGATCCTTCTAACAAAGATTAGAATGTGGTCCACGGTATATATTTTTATATAATTCATTTTTCAAACCACCAGGGTCAAATTTTTGCCCTGGTTTTTTGTTGAGGATGAAAAGGAAGTTACAATAAAATACAGCCCCTTTAAGGGGCTGTATTTATTATTGTATTTACATTTGTGAAAAAGCCTGTTCTGCTGCTACTGAGAGTGGATATACAGTTGGAGCTGCTGTTAATAATGGGTGTGTACCTATTTGCATTGTCATAATGTCCTGAACGGTAACTTCTTTTTGAATTGCCAAACTGATAATGTTTATCATTTCACCGATACTCTTTCCTCCAGCCATTTGAGCTCCTAATAATAATCCACTTTCTTTTGAGAAGATTAATTTTAATACGATTTTTGAAGCATCTGCAAATTTACCAGGATGTCTGTCCATAACTTCCGCTTTTCCTACAACTATATCGAAACCTTCCTGTTTTGCAACTGCTTCTGTAATTCCTGCTGCAGCAAATGCTTTGCCTCCAATTACTGTTGAATATGCGTTTAATGAGCCTTTGTTTGTTCTTAATACTCTTAATTTGTAAAGGTTGGATGCTGCAATTCTTGCATCAAAAACAGCTGCTGATGCGAGCATAAGTCTTGATGGTTTTCCTGTGAAGTAATCTTTGTGTTGTACACAGTCTCCTGCTGCGTAAATGTCAGCTACTGATGTTCTCATGTAATCATCTGTTTCAATGTATCCAAGATCTGTAATTTTTAAACCCATTTTCTTTCCAATTTCAACATTTGGCTTATAACCTGTAGCGAGTATTACAACATCTGCAGGTATTTCTTCTCCACCATCAAGAACAACCTTTTCAACTTTTCCGTTTCCTGCGATTTCTTTTACTTTAGAATTCAATAATACTTTTACATTATCGCTTTCAATTTCTTCACGGGCAATTTCTCCAAAATCTTTGTCAAATGATGCTGGTAATAAATAATCTCTTGCTTCTATTAATGTAACGTTTTTACCGGCTTTTTTGATTTCATCTGCAACTTCAACACCGATAAATCCACCGCCGATAATTACCACATTTTTAGCATCTTTGAGTTTTTCGTGAACTGTTTCGAGATAAAAATGATCCTTTGGAATTGTTAGTACATTTTCAAGTTCATTTCCAGGAATTGGAGCTCTAAATGGAGTTGAACCTGTTGCGATAATTAATTTTTCATATTCAAATGTTTTTCCGCTTTTTGTTGATATTGTTTTCTTTTCTGCATCACCGTCTATAACTTCATCAATTAATAAGTCAATTCCCATAGCTTTGAATTTTTCTTCAATTCCCATATAGTCTTTTTCTACACCACCAAGTGTGTGAAAGATATATGGTATTCCACATGGAACTAATTCTTTGTCTAATTTTTTGATAACAAGTACCTTTTTGTCTTTGTAGATTTTTTTTGAAGTCATTGCTGCAACGAGTCCAGCTGCACTTCCACCAATAACAATAATGTCGTATTTCATAATATCCCTCCTAAAAAAAGTTATAATTTTCACTTTATTTTTGGTATTTTTATCCTTTACATTATTAATTATATCACAAATCATATATCTATTGAAAAAATATATATGTATTTTCTTTTAAATTTAGATTAAAAGAGAATTAGAGAATTAGAAAATTAAAAAATTAGAACATTAGAAAGTTCTAATGTTCTAATTTCATCTGATTTAAGAAATATAAGCTTGAGTATATCATTATAGCTACAAAGATGAATACGTTAATAAAACCAACGTGTTTTATAATTGCGCCAATTATTAATGGGAGTAATGCTGTTACAAAGTTTAAAGCTCCTGAGATTCCAACGTATAATGCTCTGTTATGATGATCGCTGATTTCTATTAAAACACCTTCAAATGTCATTTGACGGGCACTTATTGCAATTCCCGTTAGCAGGAATAATGTTGAGTATAATAATGGTGATGTTTTGCTTAATATTAATGCAAGTATTGGGATTAAACCTCCAATTGCTATACAGTATTTCAATATTTTTTTGTAGCCTTTTTTATGTAATAATGGTCCCCAGACGAAACTTGATAAAACTATTCCTATCATTTGTAATAACAGGAAGTTTCCAACCATTTTGTCTGAAAGGGTAAATGTGTTTTTGGCAAGTAATACATAAAATGGTATTATTATTAAACCAAACCCTGTTAAATTGCTAAAGATAACGTAATTTAGGAGATTTTTATCCCTTGAAAGTATTGTAGGAATATTTTTTATTATTTCCATGAAAGAAGGGAATTCCCTTTTTACTTCAAATTTTTCTTCTTTGATTAGCCAGAATCCAAGTGAGGCTATGAACAGTGAAAATGAAGCTATGAGAAACATGTTTGAGTAATTGTGTGGATATTCGAATTTATTTAATATATACTTTGCTAAGAATGCGCTTAATAGTGCAAAGGAACTTCTGGATATTTGCCTGAAGCTCATGAATTTTCTTTGCAAGTCCTTTGGTATAGATTTTCCAAGTAAATCGGTGTAACTTACACCTGCAAATACACCGCTAAATGAGAATATAGAAATTATAATAATAATCAGGGTTAACAGTGTTTTTTCTGATAATGGAGAGATTAATAATAAACCTATTGCTAATAATGAAAAGATTCTAAGGTATATTCCTGTTAATAGATATGGTTTTTTTAGAGGTTTTGAAACGAGAAACCCTGCAAAGAATAATTGTGCTAAGAGTGGAATTCCAACAGAGATTGCTGTGACAAGACCGAGCAGGAATTCACCGCCTCCTGCTTGAAGGATTAATGAGGAGACTACGGTGTTTACTTCGATGAATGAGCTTGCTATTGCGAGGAATATTGCGTGCCAGATGAATGCGTAGAAGTTTCGTTTGACGTTTTGCATATAGATACCTCCGATATATAGTCTTTTTATATTATTATATCAAAAAAAGTTCGAAAAGAAAACTAAGTTGGGAATTTTCAAGGATCAGCAATTGAGTCGCATGAACGAACCTTTTTATGAATGTTTTCTTGATTTTTGATTTAATTTTTATTTGTTATTATTGCACAAAATTTTTATGATATAATAGTTTTAGTAATAAGTTAGGGGGCGAAGTGGTTGAAGTTACTTGAGTTGAGGATAAAAGGGTTTAAGAGTTTTGTAAAAAATACAACATTAAATCTTGATGCAAATGTTGTTAGTATTGTTGGACCAAATGGTTCAGGAAAATCGAATATTGTGGATGCCATAAGATGGCTATTGGGCGAACAATCCTCAAAGCAAATGCGTATAGAGGAGAAGTTTGATGTTATTTTTAGTGGGACTGAAAAGTTGCCTCCTGCCAAAAAGGCTGAGGTGTTTATAAAGATAGAGGATGATGAGGGAAGGATAAGAACTCTTGGTAAGATTCTTTCTGCTGATGGGAAGATACAATATAAGATTGATAATAGAAATGCCCGATTGAAGGATTTAATTGAGGTAATGGGTGGTGCAGGTGTTGGTAAGTCCTTTTATTCTATTATTGGTCAGGATCAGGTTAAGGAGTTAATAGCAGCTCCTTCTGAATTGTTAAGAGCGCTTATTGAGGATGCTGCTGGAATAAAGGTTTATCTTGATAAAAAGGAAATAGCTTTGAGAATGCTTGAACAGACAAAGGAGAATCTTGAAAGATTAAACGATATATTGTATGAGGTTGAGAAAAGGGTTAGATCATTGTCAAACAGAGCATCGAGAGCTAAGAAATATGTTGAGTATAATAAGGAATTAAAGGAAATAGGGGTTAAGTATTTTGGTGCCAAAAATATAAAGATAAGCGAGAAAATACAGGAGATTGAGAATAAGATTCTTGAGAATAAGTCAGAGGTTAAGGAATTGCTTGCTAAGAGTTTTGAGGTTGAGAGGTTATACAGGGAATTAAAGGCGGAGATAGAAGAGAAGGATGAAAAGCTTTCTGCATATGGAGAAAAACTGGAAAACTTCAAGCAACGTCTTGATTCATATGAAAAGATGAAAACACATCTTGAGGATGAATTGAAACAATTAAATTCAGCCATTGTTGAAAATAGCTGGGAAAAGACGAAGTTTGAAGAGGATTATGCCAGAAATAAAAAGAGATTTGAAGAAATTAGGAATTTAATAGAAAAGTATGAAAATGAATTGAGTAAATTAAATGAAGAGATTACAGAGGTTGAAAATGAAAAGAAAGAGATAGAGGCTTCTATTTCTAAAGAGATGAATAAACTAACTTCTTTGAAAGAGAAATTAAAGCGATTAATTGAAGAAAGAAAAGAATATGAAAAAACTAAAAATGAGTTAATAAGCGAGCAGGGGAGTAAGGATGAGCGATTGAAGTTTTTGAAGACTGAAAAGGAAAATTATGCAAAGAAGATAGAGGAATTAGAGGAAAAATTAAAAGTTCTTGAAAAGGATCTTGAGCATTATTCTAAAAAAGAAAAGGAATTAATGGATCAGATTGAAGAAAAGAAAAGTGAAACAGAAGAGCTGCATAGGAGCGTTTCGGAAACATATGAATATCTTCAAAAGTTAAGACGTGAAGAGGATTTAACAAAAAGAAAGATAGAGAATTTAAAACTGCAGATTTCGGATTATGAAGGGTTTTCATATGCAATAAAAAAACTGTTTGAGGCGTTTCATAATGATGAAAATATTGTGGATGTGGTTTTGAATTTAATAGAGGTACCTGAAGAGTTGGAAACGGCTATTACCACAATTGCAGGTTTTAGACTTCAAAATGTGGTTATAAAACGCTCTTCACAGGTGTCTTCATATATAAAATATTTAAAAGCAGAAAGAGCTGGAAGAGTTACATTTTTGCCTCTTGATTTGATTAATTCAAATTTAAGAAGGGTAAAAGAGCTGGAATATGAACCAGGATTTTATGGCTATGCGGTAGATCTGGTAAGTTATGATCCAGAATATGAAAAGGTTATAAAATATGTGTTTGGTAATTCAATAATTGTTGATAGGCTTGAAACAGCACTGGAAATTAAAAATCGAATGAAGAATGTGTCGCTTACAATTGCAACTGTTTCTGGAGAGATAATAAACACATCTGGTGCAATTACAGGTGGTGCTTCAAAAAACAATAATCAAACACTTCTTCTTTCAAGAAAGAGAGAATTAGCTGAGCTTGAAGAGTCATTGAAGGAAATAGAAGAAGAAATTTCTTTAAATGAAAAAAATTTGGAAAAGGTGGAATATAATTATAAGCGTTCAACTGTGGAGCTTAAAAAATTGGAAGAGAAGTTAAATGAGATAAGATATAATCATTTAAATGGAAAGAATTCATATAAGGATTTTAAAAAGGAATATTCCAATGCAAAACATGGGTATGAAGAGGTGTTGAGCAGAATAGATACATTTGAAGATAGGATAAATGAAATAGAGGAAGAATTGAAGGAACTGGAAATAAAAATAAACGATAATGTTGATTTGCAAAAGAAAATAGAAATTGAAATAGAGGAAATAGAAAAGAGCAATAAGACAATAGATAATGAGCTCAGGAAGAAGATTGCAAGATTGGATGAATTGAATTTGCATAAGAATTCTGTATTGTCAAAGATTTCAGAATATGAAAAGGAAAGAAATGAAGTAAAGAATAATTTGAGAAGCATAGAAAATCATCTTGAATCACTTGAGAATAAGTTTAAGCAGTTAAAGAATGAGATGGAACAAAAAAGCAAAGAGTTAGAAGATTATGAAGAGGAAATTAAAAGAATTAATGAGGAAATGAATGAGGCATTTCAAATGCTTAAAAAGAGTAGAGAAGGTAAGAAAGAGAAGTTTGAGGAATTGGAACAATATGAAAAGCTTAGAAATGAAATAAAGGATAAGATAGATGATTTGAAGAATGCTGCGCATGAGCTGGATTTAGAGAAACAAAATCTTATTCATGAAAAGGACTTTTTATTTGAAAAGGCAAAGAATATGGGAATTGATACAGAAGAATTTGTTTTTGAAAATTTAAACGATATGGAAATTATGGCACTTGAAAGGCGTATTGAGGATATTAAAAAGGCTTTAAAACATATTGGAAGTGTTGATCTTGCTGTTTTAGATGAATATGAAATGGTGAAAAAGGATCTTGATGATAGATATAAGCAAAAAGAGGATATTTTAAAGTCTATTAAGACATTACAGGAAGGTATTGATAAGATAGATCAGGAAGCAGAGGAGAAATATTTAAAGACATTTAATTTTGTAAATGAAAAGTTTGGTGAGTTTATTAAAGAATTATTTGTTGGCGGCGATGGATTGTTGAAGATGTTTGGTGAAGGAAAGGCTTTTGAAAAAGGTGTGGAAATTTCCGTTAAAAAGCCAGGAAGGAATTTCCAGAAATTGCAATTGTTTTCTGGTGGAGAGAAAGCTTTGATAACTTCAGCTTTCCTTTTTGCACTTATGAATGTGAATCCTAGCCCATTTTATGTGCTTGATGAAATTGATGCGCCGCTTGATGATATAAATGCAGGAAAACTGGCGAAGTTAATAAGGAAACATGCTGATAAGACACAGTTTTTGGTTATTACACATAATAAATTGATGATGGAAATTGCCGATATTTTCCATGGAATTACTATGAGAGATGGCGTTACTCATGTTGTTCCAGTAGATTTTAAATTTATGGAGAACCTTAACTAAAAAAATTCCCCCAGATGGGGGAATTTTAAATTAAATCTTCTTCAGTTAAAATTTTTATGAATTGAAGTAATTCATCGTTATCATAATCTTTATCGATTAAATCAAATCCGTATTTTCTATAGAAATTTTTTAAATATTCTATATTTTTACATTCAAGCATTATGATTCTTCCACCTAATCTTTCTTGACCTTCTAATATTTTACTAAAACAAAACTGCATTATTTCATCGCCTTTTATTTTATAAGAATATAAATCATTTTTTCCTAATTGACCAATTAAAATTGCTGGGATTTCTGTAATTCGTTTTCCATTTATTTTTGAACTAAAACCATCTAATTTTTTTATTTTATTTCCCGAAAATTCATCTGGAATTTTTAAAACTTGGATAGCCAGAGTAAAATAAGCCAAAATTTCAAATTTATTGTTTTTAATTGCATCTTCATTATATATAAAAAATGTTCTACTTTTACCTAATTTTTCAAATTTAATGGCTTTTTCCTTTAAAAATCTTTCAATATCTGAATCTTTTCTACAAAAAAAATTTGAGATAAGCTTTTGGGCATTTTCCTGCCCACCGCTTATCTCAATTAATTTTTTTAATGAGAGAATATTTTTTTTAATTTTTCTACACCCTCTTTCTCTTTTTCAGGTGAGACTAAATTTTTATCAATTTTTATAGGTTTAGAAGTTTTTTCTAATATTTTAATAAAACTTTCTACTTCCTTTTTGCTTTTTAATATAAAATCTTTATTAAAGGATGATGTTGCCATATTATTCACCTCGCTTCACAAATGAAACCTTATATTAATTATACAGTAAATACAAATATTTTTCAAGCTATTTAGAATGTTCAACTCTAAAAAAAGTTCAAATATTTAATTATGGTAGCAAACTATAAAGAAAGAGTAAAAACTACTTTCTCATTATTTTCATTATAAATCTCAAATTTTATTCTTTTTAAGGAAGTTTCGAATTTTTCACTTTCATCTTTTTCAACTTCAAAGTCATATCCATTTTTATTCTTGATTACAGTAATCTTTATTTTTGCATATTTACCTTCTTTAAATGCAAAGCTTTCTCCATCATCTTCAAAATAGACGAATTCCGCTTTGTCAGTTACAAAACCTATAACGATAATTTCTTCCGTTGCTTTTTCATCAACATAATTTAATTTTTCTTCGTTTAATACGATTAATGAATTTTCTTTTATAAACACAGGTATTTCATTTAATCCCGCTTTTATGTAATGGGTTCCTGGGGTTAAAACTTCTACATTTCTTTCTTTAAAATCGGAAAGTTTCCAGTATAACCATTTATTTTCAGGTAAATATACAAAACGCCCTTTTGCATTAGGCTGTATTATTGGTGCAGCCATTAAGGATTTTCCAACCATGAATTGATCTTCTATTTCAAAGGAAGTTTCATCGTCGTTATAATGCAAGAATAGAGGTGAAATAAAAGGTGTTAATTCTTCAATTGAATTGAAGAATTCAGAATAAAGATATGGGATTAAGGCATATCTAAACTCTATGATTTTTTTCATTATATTTTCAATATTTTCGTCAAAAGCCCATGGTTCCTGGTGACGGGTTCCAAGAGCTGAGTGATTTCTGTATAATGGTGAGAAAACTCCAAGTTGCATCCATCTAATAACTAATTCCGGTGACGCATTGCTGCCAAATCCGCCTATATCAGCGCCGGTATAGAAGAATCCTGCCATGTTTAATGAGAGGAGCATTCTTATATTTACGAGCATATGTTCCCACCAGGACATATTATCGCCCATCCATATGGTGGCTATTCTATGATGTCCGGCATAGCTGCTTCTTGATAATAATAAATATCTTTTATCTGGAATAAGTTCATTAAATCCTTCAACTGTAGCTTTTGCCATATAATAACCATATAGATTATGTAATTCTTCATTTGAGAATTTTCCATAAGGGGTATTATGATAGAATTCGCTGTAATATTCCCTTTTGTTTGAAAGAGCGTTTATTCCGTCTTTTATTCCAAAGAACTCCAGACCTATTTCTTTGTTTAGCATTTCATTTATTTCTTTAAGATATTTTTTTAAAGCGTCTGGAACGAAGAAGATTGATGGTTCATTCATATCATTCCAGAATGAATATATTCCAAGATCTGTAAATAATTTATATTTTCTTCCCCACCATTTTCTAACTTCTGGATTTAAAAAGTCTGGAAAATGTGTGAATCCAGGCCATACTGTTGCTACAAAGTCTTTTCCATCTTTGTCTTTACAAAAATATCCTTTTTCTTTTCCTTCTTCATAGACGTCATATCCTTTTTCGATTTTTACACCTGGGTCAACTATGGGAACGAGTTTAAATCCTTTTTCTTTCATTTCTTTCACAAATTTATCGAAGTCTGGAAATTTGTTTTCATCGATGGTAAAGACTTTAAAGTCTTTCATATAATCAATATCCATATATATTGCATCACATGGAATTTCTTTTTTTCTAAAGTTTTCAGCGACTTCTTTTATTGTTTTAGCATCAGGGTAACTCCATCGGCATTGTTGATATCCAAAAGCCCATTTTGGAGGAATATATGGTGTTCCCGTTAGCTTTAAATATTCTTTGATAATTTCAATATTGTTTTGTGAGTTGAATATGTATAAATCAAAATTGTTTGATGGGATTGTGATTTCCATTATGTCGTGTTTTGTAAATCCTATGTCAAATATTATTTCTGATGGATAATCAATAAAGAGTCCAAATTTGTTGTTGACTATTAAGAAAGGGTGAGAACCATATAATGACTCTTTTTCCGGTGTGTGTAAAGGGTCATCTGTTGCATATAGTTTATAGCGTTTTCCCCTTTTGTTTAATCCTCCAAGTGTTTGTCCTAAACCGTATATACGGTCTTCTTCATTGAGCTGGAATTTTAATGTGAAAATTGTGTCGTTTTTTTCAAAAGAAAAGAAGGGGAGTTGTTCTGTTTCGGTGAAATTAAGCGATTTTTTGTCGAGTGTTACAGCGTCTGTTTCAAATGGTGTTCCGAATCTATATAATGTTGTAAAATTTAAAAGATTGGCTTTTAGCATTTTTGTTCTCCTTTCAATGATGGTTTTTATTGTTGATTGAGAAAAATAAATGCTTGGATTTTATTAGATGTGCAAGAATGCCATGACGATTTCGAGAACTATTAGAACAACAATAAGAAATTCGAGAAAATTGGCTCTTGAGCCTTCGCTTATTTCGTTTAATACAGTGTAAGTTTCCAGTGCATAATCTAATTTATGCGAAAGGTTTTTATACCTTCTTTTTAACTCAAAAAATCTTGCAAGTGATTCATATAATTCGTCGTATAGATTCCATTCCCAGGTAATGGACGGTTTATCAAGAATCATAATATCAGATATTATTTCATGTCTTGTTTTTACAAGATTTAATGTTTTTCCTATTACAATATTCCTTATTATTGGCAAAAATGCCTTGAATTTTTTGTATCTATATATAGTTTTTTCTATTTCATCTTCAAGCTCGTCCGAAAGTTGTTCATATCGTTCTAATGCCACACTTTGGGATATGGTCAATGATATTAATGAAAGAACTTCCTGAGTAATGAATTCTTCTTTTATGAATAATGTTTCTATGTTGTAATCAATATAAAAGTTTCCCTTTATATTATTATCGATTTTTATGATTAATTCATCTTCTAAAACCGTTTTATATTCTTCTTCTATTAATTTTTCCAGATAGACTATAAAATCCTTTATTTCCTTGTCGGTGAAATCAAAAAATACAAAGGTTCCAAATTGATAAACATGTACGTTTTTTTGATTATAGTTTAATATTAATGGCATTTCCCATTTTGTGATGACTGGCAATTGCAATTTTGCAGCTATAAGTGCAATGTCTATATTTTTTCCAGCATCAATAGCCTTTATTCTTATTTCATTTCCCATTTTATTCACCCCGATTATATATTAGTTTATACACGATAATTCTAAGTAAAACTATAATAATTCCTGCAATAACAAAAGCATTTATTGTTCTCAATACACCAAGGTATAGTGGTGTTTGAAAGTGCAAAAATGTATCTATTATTGAAACAAAAACAATAGCCTGTCCTATGTTCCAGAATATTTTAAAGAATTCTGTTGGTGGTTTTGTGAAGATGAAAGTGTATCCCAGTAATTCTTTAAATCTCGGTCTGGCAATTAGATATTTTTCAAGTAAATCCCTTATTTTTCTTTCTGTCATTGTGGAAATGCCAAAATTTCCGCTTCTGAGGATATAATAGATAAATACTATCCCAAGGATTATTGAAGAGAGAATTATGTCTTTTTTCTTTAATTTAAAGTTTTTTATCTGGACTATAAATAGTATAAATGGAAGGGTAATGAGTAATAATTTAATACCTCTAATAACAGAAATTTTATAGATGTATAAATAACTGTATCCTGAAGAGTAGATTAATATACCAATTAGTATATTAAACAAAACAGCTTTTATATATGCTTTGTCTTTTTCAAAATGATTTTTCCATTTTATCCATGAAATAAAGGAAAAGAATATCGCTGCAAATACATACGACCAGGGGTTAAAGTAAAAATATAATATAGCATATATTATTGAAAACAACGGTATATATATTGCTCCAAAAGCTAAAAGAACTGCAGCTGAGATAATATCAAAGTATTCAGGAATATTTTCCAATGGCAATATATAATCTTTATGGTTTTTCGTTCTTTTTTCTATGGCATTTATTATTTCAGATCTTTTTTTATGTTCTGGAATATAGAAAAGGTTTATTCTTCTTTCATTGAGCGCTCTCCAATACCGTTGAACAACCTGTTCTGTATCGTATTTATCCATTTCCTTTGGTTTTATATAATGAGCATATCTTATTTTTTTTAATTCGTCATCTGAAAGATAGATTTTATATCTATCAAAGATGAAGCCGAAGTCTGAAAACTCGGCAACTATTATATTATTGAATCTATGGACTATATTTTTAAAGTCATCCAAAGTTATATTGGTGGAATTTTCGCTTATTAGGATATAATCCTGATATTTGTAATATTCCACAACCTTTTCCCCAATCTTTATTGATTGGGTTTTTAATCTGGAGTTATCAATGATATGATATCCTCTGGATAAGAATTTATAATCATTATATGAGATATAGATAAAGCTAAAAACTGCATAGAATATGGTTATATAGAATATAAGCGTTTTAAGATTTTTCAAAAGCTTATCGCTCCAATCTGTTTAAAACCTTTTTTAAATCGTCAGTTAGTTCCGCCATTAATGTATAACGTTTGTTTTTGTAATCAAATTCAAGGTAATATGAGTGCAGGAAGTATCTTTTTAGTCCTACAAATCTTTTTAATATCTTATTTTTTTCAAAATCACCATATATATTATCACCTGCAACAGGCGAGCCGATATTTGCAAATTGCCTTCTTATTTGATGTTTTCTTCCTGTTTTTAATTCAATGTCAACAAGGGATAACGGTATGTTTTTTATTCTGTATGTATTTAAGACATCATAATATAATACAGCTTTTTTATCGTCAAGTATGTCCTCTAATTTATTTTTTTCTCCTTTTAATTTTCCCAATACCAATGCCTGATATTTCTTCAATATATTTCTTCCTCTGATTATTTCTGTTAATTCTCGTGCAATTTGTTTGTTTTTAGCTATTACAAGAACGCCAGATGTATGTTTGTCAAGTCTATGAACAAGATGTGGTTCAAATTCGCCATTTGCATAATGTAAAACACCTTCTATTATTGTAACCTTTTCTTCTCCTGTTCCAGGATGCACTGAAACTCCATTTGGTTTGTTTATTGCAAGGATATTTTTATCTTCAAATATTATTTCCAGGTCTAAAGGTCTTGGCAATATGCTTTTTTCCTTTTTTCTTTCTTCAAGAGGACCGTTATATCTAATTTCAACTTTGTCACCTATATTCAAAACGAAATCCTGTTTTTTTACCCTTTTTCCGTTTACATATACAAAACCTTTTCTGAGTAATTTGTATATAAACCCGAGTTTTAGATTTTCATAGTTATTTCTTAAGAATTTATCCAATCTTTTATAATAATTTCCTTCTTTTACAATTATAGATTTTTGCATATTTTACTCTCCTTTTTGGTATAATATATATTAAGTTATAAAATTATAAACGGGGTGATGATTTTGTATAAAGAAATACTTTCTACGTTATATACATTTCTTGGAAAAAATATAGTAGAAGAAGAAAAAAAGGTAAAGAGCGAGATTTTTGATAAATTAACAACAAAAGATGATTTTTATGAGATTCTTGAATATTTAAAGAGCGAAACCTTTCCTGAGGAAGTGGAAAGAAAATTCCTCTCATTATTTATTATATCATTATTTGAGCGATTAAGAATAGCAGCTGATATGGAAAATGAAGTTTTAATATATGGAAATGAGAAAATTAACATGAAAAACTTAAATCTTGATAAGAGTATTGTGGAGATAGAACCGTTTTTGTATGAGATGATAGAATTGATAGAATATGAAAATTTACCAACAGAAATATTATTTGGGATTTTGTCAAATGACCTTGCAATACGGATTAAATATTTTAAGGAATTGATAAAAGGGTCAAAGGTTATGGAAGAGAAATGGTCAGAGAATGAATTAAAAGGTCTTGTGAATTCGTTGACTGATTCTACCAGAGAATTTTTAAGATATATGGTTAAAGTTGGAAGTTCTTCAAAAGATGAGATTATAAAAGAGTTAAACTTGAAGGATTCGCGTTCCATTTCTGCATTTACGAGCGCTATTTCGAGAAATTCGCCTCATAATAAGGAGAAGATTATATATGGTGAGAAAGGAAAGATATATTTAAACGGAAAGTATAGGGAAATATTAAACAAAATACTTGCATAATAAAATACCCGGAATTAATTGAAATTCCGGGTATTTATTTTAATTAAAAATTATGCTTCAGCAATAGCTTCTATTTCTATATCTGCGCCCTTTGGTAATGCTGCAACCTGTATAGCTGCTCTTGCTGGTTTATGGCCGTTGAAGAAGTCGCCATAAGCTTTATTAAATTCATCGAATTTTGAAAGGTCTGTCATAAATACATTAACCTTCACAATTTTATTTACACTGCTTCCAGCGCTTTCGAGAATGTTTTTGATATTGTTTAAAATTGTTGTTGTTGCTTTTGCAATATCGCCTTTTATAAATTCTCCTGTTTCAACGTCTACAGGAAGCTGTCCTGAAACGAAGATGAAACCATTGCTTTTTACTGCTATTGAATATGGTCCTACTGCTTTTGGTGCATTTTCTGGATTTAATAATTCCATTTTAATTCCCCCTTCTAAGAAAAATTTTTCACGCTTTTATTATAACATATATTCTTAGTAAAGCAAACTATAATTTTTAGGAAGATTTTAATTTCGGTTTAACATTAAGAGGGATTTTTTGTAGTATACTATAATAAACTTTGTTAGTTTTACGAATTAATTTGGAGGTATAAGATGAAAAAGCTATTGTTTTATACAGTTTTAACAGGACTTGCTGAATCTATATATAGGGTAGTTTTTAATCTTTTTTTAAGGGATATTGGTTATACCAATTCATTTATAAGCCATATTACTTCACTTGAAATGATTGGTTCAGCAATTCTTGGATTGTTCATAGGAATTGCCGGAGATAAATTTGGAAAAAAGATTATGTTGTTAATTTCCTCATTGGTATTTACAACAATTTTATTATTCAGAGTATTTCATCCCTCTGAAAATATATTATTGCTTACGGCCTTTTTAAATGGTGGCTTTTTAACTTCAAGGATGATTTTATTAAATTCATTAATAGTTGATATTACCACACATGAAAATAGAGGGAAGTATTTTGGTTATAACTTTGGTCTTGTAATGGGAAGTGGTCTTGTTGGTAATTTAATTGGCGGAACAATGGGCGAGTTTTTAGGGCTTGGAAATGCGTTAGTTTTTACAGCGATGCTTCATCTTTCTTCGAATATATTTTTGATTTTTATTCATGAAAGCGAACACAGACAGACTTTGCGTTTAAAGGATTTATTTAATTTAAAAGATTTTGATAAGTTGCAATATCATATAGTAAAGATACATTTAATAAGAACCTTTTTAATAGGATTTGGTGCGGGATTATTTGTGAATTTTGGGAATATTATATTTAAGGACCTGTTTAATTTACAACCTACTATGATAGGAGCAGCTCTTGCTTTTGCGCAGTTTGGCGCAGCGGTAGGATCGATATTTTCATCGAAAATATCAAAAAAAATAGGTGCTTATCAATTTTCGCTTATTATGAATATCCTTGTTATACCATTGATTATCTCCTTTGCTTTTGTTAGAGATCCTTATGCATTTACGGTATTATATGCTTTGAGGTTTTCGTTTATGAATATGACTAATCCTGTGTCAACTACTATTGTAATGAGTTATATTCCACAAAAAAAGGTTACTACTATTAGCAGTATAAGAAATTTTTTGAATTTTATTTCACGTTCTCTCGCAGCTGTTGTTTTTGGATTTATAACTTCATTGAGTAATGGATATACATATCTATTTCTTGTGAGTTCGGTGTTTTATATAATTTCTCTTTATTTCTTAATAGAATTATTTAGACCTATAAAAAAAGATAAAATATTCTTGAATTTGTATAAATAATAAAATCCCCTTTCGAAAAAGCGAAAGGGGATTTTTTAAATAAATTATTTCTTTTCTTTTAATGCTTTTAATACTTTTTCTGGTGTAATTGGCAGATCTTTTATTCTTACACCAACTGCATTATACACGGCGTTTGCAATTGCTGCTGGAGGTGTGTCAATTCCGATTTCACCTACACTTTTTGCACCATAAGGTCCTGTTGGTTCATAACTATCCACAAGTTCCACATCTAAGTTTTTAATGTCCGGTCTTGAAGGAATTTTGTAATTCATAAGATTGTTTGTTAACAATCTTCCGTTTTTATCGTAAATAACCTCTTCGTACATTGCCATTCCAATTCCCTGGGCAAGACCGCCTTCTACCTGGACCTTGGCGAGGTTTGGATTTATTGGTGTCCCACAATCCACAACAGCTACATAATTTAGCAGATCTACTTTACCTGTTTCTGTATCAACTTCAACTTCAGCAAAACCAGCCATAAATGGTGGTGGAGACTCTTCACCAACATAAGAGGCAGTTACGCTTAATTGTTTTTGGTTTTCGTTGTAATATAGTATTTCAGCAAGTTTTTTAAGGCTTATTTTTTTATCTTTTGTTTTTATTTCTTTACCGTCAAATTCAACATCTTCTTCAGGTACTTCAAAATATTCTGCACCGGCTTTTATGATTTCATTTTTCATTTTTTCTGCTGCAAGTCTTACGGCATTACCTGAAACATATGTTGTACTTGATGCGTATGCACCTGTGTCAAATGGTGTGGTATCTGTATCTGATGAATATGGTATTATCATTTCAGTTGGAACATTTAATGCTTCTGCTGCTATTTGAGATAATATTGTGTCACTACCTGTTCCTATATCTGTTGCACCTATAAGCAAATTAAATGAACCATCATCATTTAATTTTAATGTGGCGGCTGCCATATCTATTTTTGCAATACCTGATCCCTGCATGGCTATTGCCATACCCACACCTTTTACTTTTGTGCCCTTCTTTTCTGCTTTGAATTTTTCTTCCCAGTTGATTTTCTTTATGCCTTTTTCTATACATTCATCTAATTTACAGCTATTAACAATCATTTCAACGCCTTCGCGGCCTTCACCCATTATTTTGAATATAGGTGATGTTTCGCCTTCGCGAATCATATTTATTTCTCTTAATTTTACAGGATCCATGCCTAATTTTTCTGCAAGCATATCCATGGCAGATTCTATTGCAAAGTTTGCCTGTATAGCGCCATATCCCCTGTATGCACCTGCTGGTGGATGGTTTGTGTAAACTACATCTCCACCAAATCTTACAGCTTTTACTTTATTATACATAGGCAATACTTTTGAACCTGCAACCATAAATGTGGTTAATGCATGTTCACCATATGCACCTGTGTCTGAAAGTCCCCTTACGTCTATTACTCTTATTTTTCCATCTTTATCTGCACCGATAGTTACGTCAAATCTCATAGGATGTCTTGTATATGTTGATTCAAATACTTCTTTTCTTGTATAATAAACCTTTGCAGGTTTTCCGGTTTTTAAGGTAACCAGTGCTGCATATGGTTCGCCGTGTATTCCCTGTTTTCCACCAAAACCGCCACCTACACGGGGTTTTATTACTCTAATTTTGCTAATTTCCATGCCTAATGCTCTTGCTAAGATTCTTCTGACGTGGAATGGGACCTGCGTTGAAGAAACAACTACAAGTCTTCCCTGCATATCAAGATATGTATATGCTGCATGTGGTTCCATCATTACATGTGCCTGTGCCTGTGTGTAGAATCTTTCTTTTACTACAATTTCCGATTTTTCAATTTCTTCTTCCACATTGCCCACACTCATTTCGTATGAGGCTGCAATATTATTTTTGGGGTCAGAACTAATAAATCCTTCACTTTTATAATCTGCTTCAGGGTGTATTATACTTTTTGACCCCTTGCTTTTTTCAAAATCCAACACAGGTTCAAGCACTTCATATTCAACTTTTATTAATTTTAAAGCTTTTTCTGCAGTTATTTCATCTCTTGCTGCTACAACTGCAACTTCATCGCCAACATATCTTACATATTCGTCAAGCACAAATTTGTCATATGGTGAAGGTTCAGGATATCCCTGACCTGCACGGGTAATGATATTTCTTGGAACGTTTTTATATGTTAATACACATTCAACGCCGTCCATTTTTTCTGCTTCTGACGTATCTATGTTTTTAATTTTTGCAAATGCATGAGGGCTTCTAAGAATTTTTACTATTAAAGCGTCTTTTGGCGCTAAATCATCTGTATATACAGGTTTTCCACTAACAAGTCCATAACCGTCTATTTTTTTGATAGTTCTTTTTACTTCTTTCATGCTTTCACCTCAAAAAATTGTTTTATTGCTCTCATTTGACTTGCGTATCCTGTACATCTACATAAGTTTCCAACAAGGTATTCTTTCATTTCCTCTTCTGTTGGATTTTTTAATTCTTTTTTCATTGCATATACGCTTAAAATTAATCCAGGGCTACAGAAACCACATTGATCAGCTCCCTGGGCAAGTAATGCCTCTGTAAATTTCTTGTATTCCGGATCATCTTTTAGCCCTTCTACTGTGGTAATTTCATGTCCGTCAGCAGATGCTGCGAGTACAGAACAGGAAAGGACAGGTTTTCCGTCCATGAGTACTGTACATACGCCACATGTTCCTGTGTCACAACCTTTTTTGACACTCATATAATTAAGTCTTCTTAATACATCGAGAAGAAACTCAGAAGGGTTTATTTCAACTTCATGTTTTGTATTATTAACTGTTAAGGTTATTTTCATTTTATTACCTCCTCTAAAGCCCTTCTAACAAGTACTGGCGCAATCATTTCTCTGTATTCCTTTGAACCTTTTATATTTGAACCATATTCAACTTCTGAAGCGGCTTTTTCTGATATTTCCTGTAATTTTTCTTCTATATTTTCAAGTGTTTTGAGTTCTTCCATTGTTTTCCTGGTTAATCTTGCAACGCCAGGTCTGGCACCTATAGCAATTTTAATGTCATTGTCCAATTTAGATGCAGCAGCATTTAATATTGAAAAATCATAGAATGAATTTCTCATATTCTGGAATGATAATTTTCTTCCGTTGTTTTTTATTATCAATTCAACCATAATGTCTTTTCTGATTTTTTCTTCGAGGAATTTTTCAAGTGGCATTCTGCCGTTTTTGTGCAATACAATATCTGTATCTAAAACAAGTAATACTGTAAGCAAATCAGAGAATCCAAGTTTTGGAAATACCGTTCCACCAAGAGTGGCAATGTTTCTCAATTGAACGGACCAGATGTATTTCATAATTTCGGCTAATTTTCCGTCAAAAGCGTTTTTTATTATTTCGCTTTTTTCTATTTCGCCAAGAGGCGTAGCGCTTCCAATTTTTATTTCGCCATTTTCTTCTTTTATATAATTTACACCTGCATCCTGTAAATCAATGGCAAGTTCTATCTTTCTCGAAGATAATCGCATAAAGGCACCGCTTCCTATTATTTCGGCACCGTCCACTGAAACCAATTTTTCATAGGCTTCTTCGATACTTTTTGGCCTGATATAATCCTTAATCTCAATCACCCTTATCACCCTTCCCTTGAAATAAATTTATTTTATTAATTCATAATATGCTTTTATAAGCAGATTTTTTACCATTTTTTTCCTGTATTCCGCTGTAGCTCTAACATCGGTTATAGGGTTTATAACTTTCATATATTCTTCTCCCATTTCTTCAAATAATTCTTTTGATACTTTTTTGCCTTTCATTTTTTCTTCTATTTCTTCGAATCTTTCAACTGTTGGTCCAACAGAGCCATATGCAACTTTTATATCTTCTATTTTTCCATCATTATCTGTTTTTAAAAGAACGCCTATGCTGATAATGGATATGTTCATTGCATTTCTTTTTCCAACTTTTTCATAGTAATATTTGTATCCTTCCATTTCCTTTAATTCTATTGAATATATAAACTCATCGTTTTTAAGTTTTATTTTTCCTGGACCGGTAACAAAATGGGATATTTTCATAATTTTGTTTGAAGGTTTAATCTCCACGTTTCCATCAAAGAGGTACATGCTTAATAGGAAATCGCCTGCAGGTGAAGCGTTTGCTATATTACCTATTGGAGTAGCCCTGTTTCTAATTTGTGGAGAACCTATTTTTTTAATTATTTCCACTATCATAGGAAATCGTTTGTTGAATTCTTCATTTTTTATTAATTCATCATATGTTGTGTTTATAGGAATTCTTACTCTTCCGTTGTAGAATTTCACTTCTTCCTTCTCGAGACCTTTGGTGTCTATAATTACTTCTGGATTAAAGATTTCTGCTCGCATTTTTACCATTAAATCTGTTCCGCCTGATAAAAGTCTGGCATCGTTTTCAGATTTTATTTTTGAAATTTCCTCTATTGTTTTTGGTTTGAAGTATTTTATGTTTTTCATCTGGACTCACCTCGTTTCTCTGCAGCGAGTTTTACCGCTTCTATTATCTTAGTGTATCCTGTACATCTGCATAGATTGCCTTCAAGAGCTTCTTTTATTTCTTCTTCTTTTGGTGAAGGATTGTTATCAAGCAATACTTTTGTGGACATTATGAATCCAGGAGTACAGAATCCACATTGTATAGCTCCCTTTTCAATATATGATTCCTGAATTATGGTGTCACCCTTTTCGTTTAGTCCTTCAAGAGTCCATACTTCCTGACCATCGAGTTCAACTGCTAAAACCATACAGGAATTGACGTTTTTGCCATTTAAGATAATTGTACATGCACCACATTCCCCTTCGCCGCAACCTTCTTTTACGGAGGTCATTCTCATATCATCTCTCAAAAAATCAAGAGCCCTTTTATGTTCAGCAACATCGTATTCAACATCTTTACCGTTTAACTTAAATTTTATTTTCATATTCCTTAATCACCTCTCTAACAGCATTTAAGTCTGGTTTTACTTTTTTTAGATTTACAAAGCTTTCTATTGCTTTTACATCTTTTAATCCGTTTCCTGTTACTACAATTGCAACAGTTGAATCTTTTCCAATTTTTTCTGAAATCCTTTTCAGACCAGCGTATGAAGTAGCTCCGGCGGGTTCGGCAAATATACCGGTCTTTGTTGATAATTCATATATAGCATTTAATATTTCTTCATCACTTACACTTACGAAATATCCGCCACTTGCTTTTACGTATTTGCAGGCTTTTACTACATCGCGCGGTTTTCCAACGCTTATGCTATCTGCAATTGTATGTGTTTCTATGTCGTCAGGCATAAATGGTTCACCTTTATCAAATACTCTTTTTATTGCAGCGGCACCTTCAGCCTGAACACCAATAATTCTTGGGATTTTATCTATTAATCCAAGTTTATAGAAATCGTAAAATCCTTTGTAGAATGAACTGATAACTGTACCATCACCAACGCTTACAAGTACGTAATCTGGAACATCCCAATTGCTTTGAACAGCTATTTCAAGAGCTCCGGTTTTTTTGCCTTCAAGTAAATATGGATTAATTGCCGAGTTTCTGCAATACCATCCGTTTTCTTCACCAATTTTTAGTGAAATATCAAATGCTTCATCATATGTACCGTCTATTGGGATAACGTTTGCACCGTATATGAAAAGTTGTGATATTTTTGCAATTGGTGCTGAAGCGGGTAAAAATATATATGTTTTTAATTTTGTTGGTGCTGATAATCCTGCTAAAGAACTGGCTGCATTGCCTGTTGAAGCACAATATATTGTTTCATATCCTTTTTCATATGCCTTGGCTATAGCCAGGGCTGATGCTCTATCTTTGTAAGATGCAGTTGGATTTGTTCCGTCGTATTTTATAAAAAGATTTTTAATTCCTAATTCTTCAGCGAGTTTTTTATGTTCGTAATACGGTGTTCCGCCAACATGCAAAGGCGTTTTGTAAGCTTTGTCGCTTATTGGTAAAATTTTCTCAAACTGCCATATATTATCGAATTTTCCAAATTCATCCTTTTTAACCTTTATTTCATCATAATCATATATAACTTCCAATGTTCCTAACCTATCTCCGCAAACTGGACATGTATATTCAATTTCATCAGGTTCATATACTTTTCCACAACTTATACAACGAAGTTTATACTTGTTCATTTCTCAACCTCCTGTTTTTTTCTCTTTTCAACTATATTAAATTTTACATTATTTTATAGTTTAATTAAATGTTGCTTAAAGGTTGTGGTAATTAATTAGTGTCAATAAAAGGTGATTATTGTTTTATAATTCTTTTATTCTTAAAAGTCTATGATATCTAACAATTAAAAACGCTTAAACATTGATTGTTAATTTCAAAAGAAGAAAAATAAAAGTTCATTCATACGACTTGAGAGCTGATCTTAGAAAGTTTTATGAAAAATAGAAATAATAATAATCGCTCAAACAGGTAGAAAATTCTAATCCTCAAAAATTCTCGTTCCCGCCGGTCGCTACAGACTCACATCCCTGTTCGTCTTCACTCAAAATCACATCCGTGTGATTTTGACCGGCTCCACTTCGAATTTTTTCGGGAATTTTCAAGTTTTCGCTCATATTATTATTTCTATTTTCTTTTACATCTCTTCATTAGCAGTTTTTTTCGGGTGCTCTGCGAGTATTCATTCACTTTTATTTTTTCAATCGTTTGTAATTTTACCTTGGACACTCTGCGAGCCTTCACTCGCTTTTATTTTTTCCAACTATCCTGTAATACCCGCTGCGGGAAATTCTTAGTTTTCATTTACATCATTTTTCTTTTTTCAACTATATTGATATCTGCTGAAGGAAATTCCTAATCTTTTTTATTGTGATATAATTTTATTAACACATAAAAAATAGGGGGGATAGTTTTGAAAAGGAGATTTTATTTGAATAAGATGGATATTGAAGCGGGGGTTGAACTCTTTTTTAGTAAGCTGGAAGAGTATTTTAGGAATGATGAAAAAGAAGTTATCGATGTAAGAGAAAGTTCTGGTAGGGTTACTGCTGAACCAATTTTTGCCAATGAGAATGTTCCGTCTTATAATAGTAGCGCTATGGATGGTGTGGCGGTTATCAGCAAACATACATATGGTGCAACAGAAAGCAGTCCAAAGATTCTGGAATTAGAGAAGGATTTTGAATATATAAATACTGGTTATCCTATTAATAAGCCATATGATGCGGTAATAATGATAGAGAATATAGAGATTATTGATGATACGAAGATTAAAATTAGAAATAGCGTTTTTCCTTATAAGGATGTTCGAAAGGTTGGAGAGGATATATGTAAAGGCGAAATGTTATTCCCAAGATATCATACCCTTACAGAAAATGATATATCCTTTTTATTGATGGCTGGCGTATTTAAGATTCCTGTTTTAAGAGAATTAAATGTGTTGTTAATTCCAACAGGAAATGAAATTGTTAAACCAGAAGAGAAAACAGAAGAATTTCAGATTCCAGAAACCAATTCTGCTATGATTAAGAATTTTATTGAGAAATACAATGCAAGTGTTGATGTGCATAGTATATTGCCAGATGATCTGGAAGTTTTGAAAAAAACAATAGAAGAGAATATAGAAAAATATGATCTAATTCTTTTAAATGCTGGTTCTTCAGCTGGTTCAAAGGATTTTACCTTTCATGCGGTAAATGAGCTGGGTAAGGTTATTGTTCATGGATTGAATATAAAACCGGGAAAACCTGCTATTTTAGGTATTGTTAAGGATAAACCTGTTATTGGGTTGCCGGGATTTCCTGTTTCGTGCAATATAATACTTGAGGATATAGTGAAACCTTTGATATTGAATAAAACAAAGGAAGAAGTATATTATGACAATGAAATTATTGAAGGTGTATCTGGAAAGAGAATTCATTCTTCCATTACAGAAAAGGAATATTTAAGGGTTGGTGTTGGTAAGGTTGAAGATAGATATGTAGCTATTCCTTTAAAGAGAGGTGCCGCTAATATTTCAGCAGTATCGAAACAGGATGGTGTTGTGTATATAGAAAAGGGTATAGAGGTATTGGAAGATGGCGAAGAGATAAATATACATCTTAAGCGTTCTAAAGAAATAGTGGATAATAATATTCTTGTTATTGGAAGTCATGATTTGTTGATAGATTTACTTGCTGATTATATAAAGAGATATGATAAGAATATAAATATTGTTTCTGCTAATGTTGGAAGTATTGGTGGAATAATGGCTATAGCAAAAGGGTATGCTCATATGGCTGGAATGCACCTTCTTGATCCTGAAAGTGGTGAGTATAATATCAGTTATATTGAAGAGTATATTGATGAATATACATTGATGAATCTTTCGTATAGGGAACAGGGATTTATTGTTCAAAAAGGAAATCCTAAAGGTATAAAGACTTTTTCAGATCTTACAAAGGACGGAGTTAGATATATTAACAGGCAAAAAACTGCGGGAACAAGGATTTTATTGGATTATCATCTTGAGAAGGAAGGAATTTCTCCGGATAAGATTCATGGTTATTCTGATGAAGAGTATTCACATGTTAATCTTGCATTGAAAATAAAAAAAGATATGGCAGATGTGGGTCTTGGAATAAAAGCAGCTGCCAATATTTATGATCTTGATTTTGTGCCAGTGGCACATGAGAGATATGATCTTTTAATACATCCTTCTTTTATAGATGATCCGAGATTTAAGTTGATTCAGGAAATAATAGGTTCTGAGGAGTTTAAAAGAGATGCAGAGAAGCTGGGTGGATATCTCTTAAAAGATACAGGGAATTTTATAAAGGAATAAAAATTACCCCCCACCTGCTGGTGGAAAAATTGAAATAACGCCTTCTTCGATTTTTGTATCTAAACCATTTAAATGTAATATGTTTTTTCCGTTTATTAATATCATTGTTCCTTTTCTAATACCATTTTCATCGATAAGGTATTCTCGCACCTTTTCATCGTTGAAATGTTTTACAAGTATGTCTATTAATTCATTTACAGTTGTATTTTCATTTAAATCTAAAGATAATGAAGCTACCCTGAGATGTAATCTCAGGGTAGCGAAAAATTTTATTTCAACCTTCATAGAATTCCTAACTCCTTGAGTTTTTCTTCTGTAGGAATACCTTCTTTGCTCCATCCTCTTACTTCGTAATATTTTGGAAGCAATTGATCAAGATGAACAACCTGACCTTTGTTTGGACCTTCTTTTACAGGTTCTTCGAGCAATCTCTTTGGAAGTGTATCCTGTGAAGGATCGATTCCTGCTTCTAAATTGAATTTTCTTTCAAGATTCCATATTCTTTCGCCAATTTTTAATATTTCTTCTGTTGATTTATTCCATCCCAATGCAGCGTTTATTAAATCAGCATAATCGTCAGCACCTAATGCGAATGAGGTGAATAAACATAATCCTCCAGCATCTATAACTGCTGTTAAATCCTGGAATGCTTTAACCCATTCTGCTTTTCCTTCAAGTGCTTGTGGGTCTATTTTTTCAGGAGCACCGAGAATTTCAGGAGAAATCATATAACCTCTAACGTGACATCCGCCTCTGTTACTTGTTGCGTATTCAAGACCGTGACCTTGAGCACCCCTTGGATCGTATGCAGGAATTTCCTGTTTTTTAACAACCATGGCAAATTCAGGATGTCCATAACTTTCTGCAAATCTATAAGAACCTTCTGCTAATTTGTCGCCAATTCCTTCTCTTAATCCAATTTGTTTTGTATAGAATACTACAGCTTCTGAACTTCCAAATTTCAATTCAGGACCATTTCCTAATTCTTCTTTCTTTACAATGCCCTTTTCATACATTTCCATTGCACATGCAATTGTTGAACCTGCTGAAATTGTGTCTAAACCATATTTATTACATAGATGGTTTGCTTCAACTATAGCTATTAAATCTGAAACGCCACAATCTGGCCCAAATGCCCAACCAGTTTCATATTCTGGACCTTCTGTTTCAATGCCGTTAGGAAGTGTTACTCTTCTTCCACAGGCTATAGGACAGCCAAAACATGGCATATTTTTAACGAGATATCCTTTTTCAACAAGCGCTTCGCCGGAAACTTCATCTGTAAATTCAAATACTGAATCCTGGAAGTTTCTTGTTGGATATAATCCGTTTTGATTAATAATATTATCGAGAACCTTGGTTCCCAGTTTAGGCAAACCTTCACCGGTAATTCCATTTTCTCTTAATTTTTTGATTTTTTCTTTTACAACTTCCATGAATTTTGCTGGATCTTTTACCTCAGGTCTCTTTGTTCCCCTTACAACGATACCTTTGAAGTTTTTACTCCCCATTACTGCACCAACACCGGTTCTACCTGCAGCTCTATGTTTATCGTTCATAATAGCTGCAAATTTTACCAATTTTTCTCCTGCTGGTCCAATACATGCAACTCTTGCTCTTGGATCTCCAATTTCTTCCATCATTATATCAGTGGTTTCAAATACGTCTTTTCCCCAGAGATGAGAAGCATCTTTAAGTTCTACATGATCATCTTTAATCATAAGGTATACAGGTTTTTCTGCTTTTCCTTCAATAATAATCATGTCATAACCTGCAAATTTCAATTCTGCACCAAAATAACCACCTGAGTTACTTGAAGCTATGGTGCCTGTCAACGGACCTTTTGTTACTACCATATATCTTCCACCTGTTGGTGCGGCAGTTCCTGTTAAAGGACCTGTTGCAAAGAATAATTTGTTTTCAGGTGAGAAGGGATCCACTTGAGGGCCTACTTCGTCGTAGAACATCTTTGTTGCAAGGCCTCTTCCGCCAAGATAGAGCTCATAATCCTCTGGCAGTTTCTCAACCTTTACGCTTTTTTCGGTAAGATTTACTCTTAATACTTTTCCGTTAAATGACACTTTTACCCCCCCTTTAGAATTTTCCTTCCTTTCCAAACACGGGAGGCATAACCGTTTCCAGTTATACCCATTGGCCTTTTTCCATGACGCAGCTTGCGTTTTAGGAGAAAAGGCTCGGAAGGGGTATTTTGTCTATATATGTTCTATATATATTTTACCACATTATTTCTTAATTTTGTCAATTAATTTTTATTTTATTATTTATATACTATACTGAAATTATTTTCAATCTTTACTTTTTCTTAAAAATATTGTATAATTTTATAGATAATGGATTTTTATTATGATTATAATCTTAATATATATAATTAAAAATATTGTTGATTTTTTGTTGGGAGATGGTATAATATATGCGATAAAGATTTTAAATTTAATATAATTTTAAATATTCAGGGAGGAGAAAATATGAAAAAGAGCAGCTTATATGTTAAACTCGGAGTACCTATAGTTCTATTTATTCTGTTATCATTGTTTACTTACTTTTCAACGAGAACGATTACGAAAGCCCAGGCTTATGATGGACTTGTAATTAATCTTGCTGGAAGGCAGAGAATGCTTACACAAAGAATGACCAAAGAAGCATTGGCTTATCATATTTTAAAAGATGAAGCTTTGAATAAGAGTTTGGATAATACTATAAAGGTGTTTGATACAACGCTTAATGCTTTGAAAGACGGAGGAAAAGCCCCATTTGATCTTGCCTGGCAAAAAATGGTTGATGTTCCTGAAGCTCCTCCTACAGTAAAAAAGCAATTGGAAAAGGTAAAGTCAATGTGGGATGAATTTTATAAGCATATTGAAGATTTTAGAACCACACATAGTGAAGAATCAATGAAGTATATTGTAGAACACAATGTTCCACTCTTGGTTGAAATGAATACTGCAGTTACATTATTCCAGAAGGAATCTGAAAAAAAGGTTCTTTTAATGAGAAGGATTCAATTTGTTGTTTTTGCTATTAATTTGTTGGTAGGCCTTTTTGCATTTTATATGCTTAGAAAATCATTGTCACCATTAAAAGACCTTGAAAAGATTGCAGAAGGTGATTTAACAGTATCTGCTAAGATTCATTCAGATGATGAAATAGGGGTTATTGCCAAAAAGATGTATGCTCTTGTTGGTGAAAAATTAAGACCAACATTTGAATTTATAAAGAAATCAATGGAAGGAATTAAGATATCAGCGGATAATGTTTCTTCAAGTGCTCAGGAATCAAATGCAATTATTGAAGAATTCAAAGCTTCATTTGATATGATGGCAGAAGAAGCTGAGATAATGAGAAGAGAAACAGATAATACCAATGATGCAATTGCTGAAATTTCACGTTCTACAGATGAAGTTGCAAATGCAGCAATTGAACTGGCTGATGTTGCAGGTGTTCTTGAAACAGCTACAAATACAAGTAAAGAGGTAATGAAATCACTTGAAGAAGCTGTAAATGCTGCAACAGAAGAAACAATGAAAACAATAAATGAAATTAAAGAACTTGAAAATTACGCAAGTAATATAACAGAAGTTATTGAACAGGTTTCTAATATTGCAGAACAGACAAACTTATTGGCATTAAATGCGGCAATTGAAGCTGCAAGAGCAGGAGAAGCAGGAAAAGGTTTTGCTGTTGTTGCTGATGAAATTAGAAAGCTTGCAGAAGAAACAAGAAAAGCTACAGATGAAATTGCTGGTATATTGGGGTCAATTAAGGCTAATGTTGACAAATCTACAAAACAAATATATACGGTAAAAGAAACAGTTGAAAAGGTTACTGAAAATTCAAAGGTATTAACTGGAGAATTGGATAATATTTTAAGTCAAACTGCTATAGTTTCTGAACGTTCACAATCATTGGCAGCATCAGCAGAAGAACAGAATGCTTCTTCACAGACAATTGCAGAATCTTTCTCAAATGTAAATGATTCATTGAACAGATACTTTGAAAATGTTCAGAATATGAAGGAATCAAGCAATGAAATTCAGAATATGGCAGATAATCTTGCAGAAATCGCAGAGGATTTACAGATGAGTGTAGACCTTTTAAATAATGCACTTGCTGAATTTAAATTTTAAATAATTATAATTAAAAAGGCTGTTCATTTGAACAGCCTTTTTTGATTATTCATTATAATAACTTTGATTTTCTAATAATTGTTCTTTAGGAACGTCTTTATATACTTTAGCAGGACTTCCAAGAACAATTTTTTTAGAAGGAACATCTTTTGTAACTACTGAACCTGCTGCTACAAGGGCATCTTCACCAATTGTAATTCCTGGTAATATTGTTGAGTTTGCACCGATTCTTGCACCTTTTTTCAATGTAGCTCCTTTAAAGTATTTTTTTCTTTCTTCGGTTCTACCGAGGAAGTTGTCGTTTGTAAAGGTTACTTCTGGAGCCACAAAACAATAATCTTCTATAGTTGATAATGCTGTTATATAAGCGTTTGTCTCTATTTTTACTCGTTTTCCTATTTTTGTTTGGTTTTCGACTGCAACGCCCCTTCCTATAATGGTATATTCACCGATTTCAACATCTTCTCTAATACTTGCAAGATCACCTACAAAAACAAAATTGGATAATTTTGCCCCTCTGTATATCACACAATTTGCACCAATAGTTACATATTCTCCAAGTTCAAGTGGAGGTAGTTCTTTTTCTACGGTTACAGCTGACGCAGAGGCTTTAAAGGGCTTTTTTCCAAGAACTGTATTGTCTGCTATTACACATCCTTTTTTTATTATTGTGTCCTTTTTTATAACTACGTTATTACCTATTATAGCTCCTTCTTCTATGACGACATTTTCTTCAATTTCTATATTATGACCGAGTTTTACAGTATCGTGTATCTTTGCATATTCTGATATCATTTTTTCACCTCGCGATTTTTTTTATTCACTGAGTGAATTATAGCATGGTATTTGTTGCAGTGTCAAGTGGATATAGAGAAATATATTTTTCTAATTTCAAAAAAAATTAATATATTAATATCCTTTTTAATGTATAATATTTAATTGACTTATATTTATCGGAGGGATTGAAATGAGGATATGCCTTGTAGGATACGGTGTTAGCAATAAAGCGTTGCTTGAAAATATATTATTAAAAGAGAACTATGAAGTTTTTGTTAGTAATAATAAGCCTTTGAAAAAAGAAGATAAGTATTTATTAGATTTACATAATATACAGTATGAAGAAGAGCATGGGAAGTTACTAAGAAATTGCGATCTTGCTATTTTAAGCCCTGGTGTAAAACCCGATAGCGAAGTTGTGAACGTTTTAAGAACCTCAAATATTAAAATATCTACTGAAATAGAGTTTGCATGGAATTACATAAAGAAACATAATCCTGAGGCTGTTTTTGTGGGAATTACAGGAACAAATGGAAAGTCAACAACAACTCAGTTAACCGGTCATATTCTTAGCAGTACATATAATACATTTGTTTGTGGGAATATAGGGACACCATTAAGTTCAGCACCGCTGGATAAAGAAATTTATGTTGTAGAGGTTTCAAGCTTTCAGCTTTTCTGGGGTTCAACCTTTACTCCAGAGATATCTGTTTTGCTAAATCTTATGCCTGATCATTTAAACTGGCATTCTTCTTTGGAAGAGTACTATAATACAAAAATCAATATGGTAAAGCGAACGGTTATGGGTAATGGAATGGCATTTGTAAATGCCAATTTAAGAGGTTATTTTGATAATTTACAAAGAATTGTTCTATTTGGGGAAAATGGTAATATTGTATGGAAAAATAACATGATAGAAGCAGGGAATATTGTAATTAATATAAACAATTTAAGTTTGCAATTTGAGCTATATCAGGAAGATGTTATGGCTGCTGTTGGAGTTGCGTTGAACCTGGATATTTCAAAGAATGTTATAGAAGAGTTTATTTCAACTTTTAAGACACTTGAACATAGACTGGAATTTATAGAAGAGTATAACGGAATTAGATTTTTTAATGATTCAAAAGCGACAAATGCACATGCAGCATATTCTGCATATAAGTCATTTAGAAATAAAGGTTATATTGCTATGCTTTCTGGTATTCCAAAAAATGAGGATATGACTATGTTATTAGAAGAATTACAACAGTATGCAAAGAAAACAATAGTTTTTGGAAAGATGGTTGATGAGATTAAAAAGTATGAATTTTTTAATAATTATATTATTACAGATACTTTTGAAAAGGCTTTTGAACTTGCTCTGGAATGGTCAGAAAGAGGTGATAGCATAATTTTATCCCCTGCAGGGGCAAGTTTTGACCTTTTTGAGAATTATAAGGAACGTGGGAGAGTTTTCAAAGAGGCTGTAAAGAGTTTAAAATGGAGATGATAATGTGAAAATAAATGTATTAAAAAGCAGGGCTTTGTTGTTTATATTATATATTGGAATGGCATTAATATTGGGAACGTTTTTTGTATATAGTTCTTTAAATGCAATGGAATACACTTTTTCATCTGCACAGATAGATAGAATGTTTCAAAAACATGTTATGACAATAGGTATTTCTGCTGTGTTAGGAATATTTGCATTTCTGTTTTCCAGTTTTGTTACCAGAGGAAAACATCTAATGAATGCGTTGTTTTTGTTTTTTGTTGCATTACTGGTTCTTGCATTAACTCAAACTCCAATTAATGGAACTCGAAGATGGATAACTATTGCAGGTTTTCAGCTTCAACCGTCAGAATTTATGAAATTATATTTGCCTTTATATCTTTCATGGTATTTTTATAAGATAAAAGAGAAGAAGAATACATTTTTATATGGAATTGTTATTCCAATGGCTATAACCATATTAACTGTGGGTTTAATTTTTCTTGAACCTGATTTAAGTACGTCATTATTGATATTCTTTCTTGCTTTATTAACTATTTATATAAATGGAGTTAGAAATATACATTTTTATTTAACTATATTTTTGCTTTTGGTTATAGGGGTTTTGATTTTTTTAAATACTGATATTTTACATGGATATCAGCAGGAGCGTATAGAAAAGTTTAAGAATAAAGAGGAAAATTATCAGTTACAACAATCTCTTGATGCAATTAGCAATGGTGGTTTTTTTGGTTCAGGAACATTTATTGGAGAGGAAAAATATACCGTGCCATATTCTTATAGTGATTTTATTATTGCTGTTATTGGCGAAGAGTGGGGAAAATTTGGAATTATTATGATAATAACCCTTTATTTCTTAATTTCAAGGGAATTGATTTTAATGTCATATCATATAAAGAATCAGGCTGCAAAGAGTTTTATGGTTGTTTTTGCATTCTGGATATTTATTCAGAGTTTTGTAAATGTTGGTGTTTCAGTTGGTTTGTTGCCAACTACTGGAATAACCTTGCCGCTTATGAGCTATGGTAATTCTTCATTGTTGATTACTATTGTTTCCATTGGATATATTATGGGAATGGTTTTTTATGAAATTATTAGAAATAATCCTGAAAAACAGAATGAAACACAAACTAATCTTGAAAAGGTGGAAAAAATAGATGAAGTATAGAGTTGTCTTCTCTGGTGGCGGTACTGGTGGTCATTATTATCCGGCATTATCTTTAATAAATGAATTCAAAAAGATTGTTGATTTAGATTTAACATATTTTACTATATATAATAGACTTGATTATTATAAAGTTCCAGAAGATTTGCCAGAGGCTAATATGATACCTTTAAAGGTTTATGGGTTAAAAAGGCCTTTATATTCCTTAAAAAATATTTATGTATTAAGCAATACTTTTATTAATTATCTTAAAGTTAAAAGATATTTGAAGAGAATAAGACCACATTTTGTTGTTTTAACTGGAGGGTATGTTACAGTTCCAGTTGGGATGGCAGCTAAAGATTTGAATATTCCCATTTTTTTACTTGAACAGAATAGTATAATGGGGATTGCTAATAAAGTTTTAAGTAAGTATGCGTCAAAGATATTTTTATCTTATGAAAAGACTATAGGGAATAAATACCCTGAGAAAAGTATATATAGCGGAAATCCTATTCGAATTCCAGAAAATGTGGATAGAAAAAGACTTTTGGAAAACCTGGGTTTTAATCCGGAAGAAAAGTTTGGAGTTGTTTTTGGTGGAAGTTTGGGGTCTGAATTTATTGACAATATGATGATTAAGGTTTATAATGAAATAAAGGATATAAATTTCCTACATGTTTCAAAAAATATTAAAGAAAAATTTTCAAATGTGAGAATTTTTGAATATGTAGATAAATTGCATGAATACTTAGCTATAAGTGATTTTGTCATATGTAGAGGAGGAGCAACTTCATTATCAGAGATTGATTTTTTTGAATTATCTGCTATAATTATACCCTGGGGACAGTCTGCAGAGAATCAGCAATATTTAAATGCGAAAAACCTTGAAAATCTCAAAAATGATATCCATGTTTTTAAAGAGGATGAGGTTGAACTTGATAAAATAAAAAATATAATACGTTTATTTAAAAAAAGAAATGATTATACAATAAATAAGGAAAACCCCGGTTCAATTATAGCTAAAAAAATTTTGAATGAAATTCAATAGGAGGAACCTGAAATGAAATACTTCTTTTCTGGAATTGGCGGTATAGGGATGAGTTCATTAGCTCTTTATACAAAATATAAGGGTTATGATGTAGCTGGTTCCAATAATGCAAATAGCGAAAGGACACAATATTTAAAGAATAAAGATATAGATATTTCTATAGGACATTCTGAAGAAAATGTAAAAGATGCAGATTTAGTAATAAAAAGCACCGCTATAAAATCTGATAACCCTGAAATTTTATATGCGCAAAAAAATAATATAACTATTCTAAATAGAATGGAATATTTGAATTATATATTAAAAACCAATTATAGTATTGGTATTACTGGAACTGATGGAAAGACAACAACTACGGCGATGATTTCCCATATTTTAAAGGAATCTGGATGTAATCCTACGGTATTTCTTGGTGGAATACATGATAATCTTGAAGATGGAAATTTTAGAATGGGAACAGGTCCTATTATCAGTGAAGTTGACGAAAGCGATGGTTTTATAAGAAATACCATTACAGATGTTTCTATAATTACCAATCTCAGACCTGATCATCTTGAACATTATAATAATTCATTTGAAAATCTTATTGATTCTATATATACCCACGCTTCACATGCAAAGGACTTTGTATTATTAAATGGCGATGATTCCATTTTGAATGTTTTTAATGATAATTTAGTGGTATCTTTTGGTTCAGACGATAAATCTGATTATTATTTCTTTAATAGACAGCCACATGGGTATTATCAAACATTTGAGGTTAATTATAAAAATAAATATGTTGGAATGATAAAAATAAATCTTCCAGGAATACATTATGCATATGATGCAATAGCTGCAGTTGCATATGCCTTAGAACATGGAATTTCATTTGAAAAGATTCAAAAGGCGCTTGAAACATTTAATTCAGTAAATAGAAGGTTTAATGTATTATTTAAAAATAGCCATATATTTGTAGTTGATGATTATGCACATACACCAGAAGAGGTTGAATATACTATAAAAGCGGCAAAGGAATATTTTCCAGATTTTCCAATAATAGCTATTTTTCAGCCCCATAGATATACAAGATTATTCAGGAATTATAAGAAATTCAGTCAGGTTCTTGAAAATGCGGATAAAGTTTTTGTATATAGGATTTATTCAGCTTTTGAAGATCCTATTGATGGTGTAGATGAAAGGAAAATGGCGAAGTTAATAACTGACTCTGAATTTGTAGATTCTGAAAATGAAATGATTGATAGAATATTAGATATTGAAAACGGTGTATTTTTATTCCTGGGTGCAGGGGATATTACCAACGTTGCAAAAAAGATAAGCAAAATATTTGAAAAGAAATATGAAAACGCAGTGTCATAAATAAAAAGAGGATTCCAATTCAGGAATCCTCTTTTTATGTTATATAGCATTTTCTTCAAAGAAAAACTGTGTAATTCTTTTTATTGTTTCAAGAATTTCTGTTTCTTCCTTTTCAAAAGGTGTGTCTCTTGAAATTACATAAATATATTTTAATTCTCCATGTTTTAAATATGGTAAAAGGCATTTTATGTTGAATACATCATAATATAGTTTTTGTTCTTCGGTGAAATTAAAGGTATAGTATCCGTCACCTTTTTCGAGATTCATACCTTCAAAGAGTTCTAATTCATCAGGAACAGTTAATTTTCCAACTTTTTTTATTAATTGTTTTTCTGGACTATATACAGCAACTGTAGAGAAGAACATTTCAGAAAGACTTCCAAGTATAGCTTCAACAAAATCCTCTTCCTTTATTTGTTTTGAAAGGTATTTAATTAGATTTTCAAGCCCTGCCAGCTGATAGGATAATCTATCAATAATTGTTTCAAGTCTATACTTTTCGTATAGTTCAGCTTCTTTTTCAAATAGCATCATAAGAATTCTTAATATAGCCTTATCTTCAAATTGTCCGTCAAATAGTACATATGTGTTAAATGGGAATTTATGCATGTTTACATCTTCTAATTTTATCAATAGTTCTTCTAATGAATCATATGCTAGCTTTTCTGGTGCAAAACCTTTTGCGTCAAGAATTATCCATTTGTCTCTTTCTGCTCTTACAATAACAACCTTTTCGCTTTTTGATTCATCCTTTAATAAATCGCCAAGAAGATTATAGAATGATGGTGTTCCTAAATAAATTGCTAATTGATAAATTAAATTTTTGTTGTATTCCATATAATTTCCCCCTTAATTCCTATATATTAATACCTTCAAAGTTGTCATAAAGTATCTTTATGTAACCGCCGATTTTATCAACTTCTTCAAGTATCTCTTTGGTATTAAATAAGAAGTTTTGTATAGATGCGCTGATTTCCTGTGCTGTGGCTGCACTTTCTTCTGAAATAGCCAATAAACTTTCTATATTTTGAGTGGTATTTTCCAGTTTTTCTTCTTCCTGTTTTAAACGTGTAATGAGAACGGAAATTTCTTCGGCAATTTGAGATATCTCTTCACTTGCTGCTTTATTTTCATCAGAATTTTTCTTTAACTGTTCTGATTGTGATTTCATTTCTTCAAACTCACTTGTGAGTTTTGTCGTTAAATCGTTAATACCATTTGAAACTGAACCGAGGAATTCGGATATGTTATTTGCGGATTTTTTAGATTCTTCTGCAAGTTTTCTAATTTCATCTGCAACAACTGCAAAGCCTTTTCCAGCTTCTCCTGCCCTTGCAGCCTCTATAGCAGCGTTTAACGCCAGTAAGTTTGTTTGTTCTGCAATATTCATAACTGTTGCTGCAATTTCTTTGATTTGTTCTGCTTCATTTTGAAGTGTATCGCCTAAATCAACAAGCTCTTTAAATCTTTTGCTCATTTCAAAAATACCTATGGAAGATTCTTCAACGTTTTTAGCTGAGTCCATAATAGAATTTACTGCTTCATTTAATGAACCAACCATATCGCTTTCTTTTACAACTATTTCTGATAATGTGTCAACGTTTGAATTAATAGCTTCTGAAACATATTCTGTATCAGAACTAATTTGGACGGATGTATCTGCTACCTGTTGTGCAAGGTCACGCATGGTATCTATTAAATCTTTTAGATTTTGTGCTGAGTTAGTAACGTTATCTACAGAGCCTTCGATTTCCTGCACATCACCGGTAACACCAAGTAAAATTTTTCTGAGTTCGTCGGTTAATTCATAAAATTCATCGGTAATTTCTGATATTTCTTTTGCACCTTTTACAACAACAGGATAATCGAAATTCCTTTTTTTGTAATTTTCAAATATGTCTTTTATAATCTTTCTTCCTTTTTTATAATCAAAGACCCCTATATAGGAAAGTGCTCCTAAAATAACTGCTGTTACAATACCGGCTATAATATCGTTGCTTATAAACTTAAAAGAAAGATAAGAAACAATAAATGCAAATAATGGTATTAGTATTACAAATAAATTTTCAAATGTTTTTATTAATCCTAAAGAGATAGTGTTGAAAATAGACATTTTTTCAATTCGAACATAAGGTTTTTCACCTGTGATTTTCACCTTTAAAACATTCATACCATCTTCCTGTTTTTCTTCGATTTTTTCAACTTCAACTCGTTCGTTGAAATATTCTGAGACGCCATCGATTAAACCAAGAAAATATGGTTGAAAGTTTCTTCTGGATTTATATGTAAGATATGCACTATTTTCTTTTATTGGTTCAAATATAATTCTTGGTGGGACAAGACCTTTAAGCCTTCGTGTAAGTAATAAATGAACTGTGTCCATGGCTGCTAAAAAAGATAAAGCATTTGGTTTTTTAAAGAATAAAGGATACCATTTTGAGAATGTTTGTATATTGGCCTTTCCGGTTCTTTTCATCATTTCAAATCGACTAATGCCGGCAGAGTCTGCAATTTCCCTGATGATTTTTTCCAGTAAGTTTTCATCAAAATCTTCAAGCGGGGATCCTTTTTCATTGATATTAACATTATTTCTTTCGAGAATTTTTTTTACAGTATCTTCTCCAAAAAGCTTTTCCCATGTTTCAATCCATGTGAAAACCAACAATCTTTTCATGACTTTTCCTCCATTCATATTTATCTTTTTAAATTCACTTTCTCTTAATAATTATATCACATTTTTTGCTTTTTATGATATAATTTATATGCTAAAATTTTATTATAGTTCGGGGCGTAGCGCAGATGGTAGCGTGTCAAATTCGGGATTTGAAGGTCGCCGGTTCGACTCCGGTCGCCCCGACCAGATTAAATATAAAAGGTGAAGCCTTAAGGCCTCACCTTTTATATTTTGTTATATTTCTTAAGAATTCCCATCTTTTTTTCTTGTCTTCTTCTCCTTCAACTCCCAGAGGAGGCTGACCGTCTACAACACCTATTACTCCTCTTCCTGAATTTGTTTCAGCAACTAATACCTGTAAAGGGTTAGCTGTTGCTGCAAAGATATTTACTATTTCCTGAACCTGTTTTAATCCAGGAAGTATGTTTATAGGATATCCATCTCTTAATACTATAATGAAAAAGTGTCCAGCGCCAACCTTTTTAGCGTTTTCAATGGCAACATTGATTAATTCTTCATCGTTGCCGTCAAATCTAATTAATCTTGGACCGCTTGCTTCATTAAAAGCAATACCAAATTTCATTCCCGGGTTTGTTGTTACTATTTTTTCATAAATATCTTCAACGGTTTTTATAAAATGAGATTGCCCAACAATAACATTACAATCTTCTGGAAATTTAATATCAACTGCTTCAATATTAATGCTCAAACCTCTTCACCTCCGCTGTTATTTATTTCATCCCATAATTTTTCTATTTCCTTTTCATTTTCGATAAATACTTTTAATACTTCTTTATGAAAGTCAGTTGGATTGGTTCTATTATCACCTTGAGTAATTATCTTCATAACTTCTTTATGTGAAAATGCACGTTTATATGGTCTTTTGGCACGAAGGGCATCATATACATCTACAACCTTTACTATTGCGGCTTCTATAGGAATCTCCTCACATTTTAATCCATATGGATATCCGCTTCCGTCGCAATTTTCATGATGATAAAGAGCTATATTAAGTGCAAATTTAAATTGTTTATCATCATCTAAAAGTTTTTTGGCATAAATGGTGTGTTTTTTCATTTCTTCAAATTCTTCGTCAGTTAATTTTCCTTCTTTATTTAATATTTCATGTGGAACGTATATTTTACCAATATCGTGTAAAGGAGCATACTTTTCAAATAATTCAACGGTTTTATCGTCAAAGCCCATTTTTTTAGCAATAAATGCGGAAATTTTACCAACTCTAAATATATGTTTTCCGGTAACGTCGTCATGCCCTTCTGCGATAGAAGCAAGTTTTTGAGCAAATTTAAAGTAAATTTTTTCGATTTTTTCAATTTCAAATTTTTGCTCTATAAATATTTTTGATAATACAATAAATGCTGTAAATATTTCTCTGCTTTCTGCTGAAAATCTGATCTTTTCTTCTTCAGGGATTTCTACGGAAATCATTAATTTACAACATTCAAGATTGCCTATATATGTCATAGCTTCTTTAAATGGTTTGGTAGCTTCTTTTAATTTTTTAAATTCTTCTTCGTTTAATATTTTTTTGTTATATTCAAACATTTCATTATATCTTATAATATTTACTTTTTCCTCAAAATGCAAATCAATAGAATTTTCGAGATTTAATTCATTTAATTTTTCAATATCATGCCCAACTGCAGCAATATATTTCCATTTATTTCCCTGTAAAATAGAGATGCTTCCATATTTTGCTTCTTTTATTTGAGATATTAATATTTCCAGAGTTGATTCAAAGAACTCTTCAATTGTTAAATCTTTCTTATCCAGTGAAATAATTATATCGATAAATTTAAAGAAGAATCTATTTACATCCTGTGTAACCTTATAAATTCGTTTAAGTTGGTCATTTAATAGATTCATATTTGTAGTTGTTGCTATAATTGTGCTGGAAAGTGTTCTAAAAGAAACGATTATATCATTAATTTCCTGTATATCTGTTTTTGGTAGTCTAAAACCACCAAATTTTTTCTTATTAATATCTTTAACAAATCCCTGCATTGTATTTGAAAGCGATTCTAAAGGTATAACAATATTTTTCTTTAAATGCTTCTGGATAAAATAAGAACCAATTAGTACAAAAGAAAGGAAAACTATAAAATACGCAACAGATTTTATTAAAGCATTTTTAATGATTGCAACGTTATCAAATACATATATTACAAAAAGTCTGTTTTTAATATTTGTATAGTACATTTTTTTTCCATTTGAATTTATTATTTTTGTATCATCTGGAAGTGTTTTAAAATCTATATCGAATTTAAGTTTTTTATCAACGTTATTAAATATTACATCTCCAGTTGTATTTATAATATAAAGATTTTCATCTTTGTATAGATCAAATTTTTGAAGAATTTTCTTCATTTTTTCAGAAGTCATATCAAGAGATATAATGCCTAAAAAATTGTTATTATCATCATAAATAGCTTTTGAGAGAGTTACAACCATTTTTGTTTTTTCAGGATCTTCAAAGGAGGTTGTGAGAGAAAAACCTTCTTTTAAAGCTGTCTGATACCATTTTGTTTTTTTAAAATCAAAATTTTCTGGTATTTCAATCTGTGGAGCCACTGTGAGATTACCTTTGTTATCTACAAAATATATTAATCGTAAATCTGGTGAATTAATTATATACGTTCCATTTAAAATGGTTTTTATATCAGAAGCTCCTTCTTTTATATTTTCGGCAAGATTGTCAATGATGGTCATCTTGCTTTCTAAAACAAGTTCTATTACACTTTTTAAATTGTTTATCTTTGTTTCTATCACTGTTGTTTTGAAGGATATATCTTTGTTATATGTATTAATTGATAAATACAAAGCTATTAATAAAAAAGGTATTAAATAGTATATGGTTACAAGTTTTATAAAGGATCTTTCAAGTGTTTTCATTATATCCACCTCGTAATTTTTCTTTATTTAATTATAACACAAAAAAAGGCTTCCTGTTACAGGAAGCCCAATGTTTCATTCTATTTAGGGGATGAATTACTGTAAAACGCTATTTGATTAATCTTCAAGTTTTTTATAAACAAACCACCAATCGTATCCTTCGTAATTCTTCAATCTTTCTTCAGCTGTTTTTACATCAGCTGCTGGTGGAATAATAACTTTATCGCCTATTAATTCATTTTCTGGCCAATTTGCTGGCATTGCTGCTTTTGATTTATCTGAAATTTGTAAAGCTTTAACTGCTCTAATAATTTCGTCAAGATTTCTTCCTAATTCTGGTGGATAATAAATAATTGCTCTTACAATTCCGTTAGGATCAACAATGAAAACAGCTCTTACTGTGTGACTACCTACAGCATGAATTAATCCTAACTGTTCAGCTACAATTCCTCTGTCGTCTGCAATAACAGGATATTTAATTTCAACACCTAATTTTTCTTTAATCCAGTTAATCCAGCTAATGTGTGAGAATACCTGGTCAATACTTAATCCTATTAATTCTGTGTTTAATTTTTTGAATTCATCATATCTTTTTTGAAAACCTACAAATTCTGTTGTACATACTGGTGTGAAATCTGCAGGGTGACTGAATAATACAAACCATTTGCCTTTAAATGCTTCAGGTAATTTCATTACTCCGTGTGTTGTAACAACTTCTAATTCTGGAAACTTTTCTCCTATTAATGGTATATTTGCCATTTTAAACACCTCCGTGTTAGTTTTTTAATTTTGTAATGATTACATTTTTATTATACATTTATTTTTTAGATTTGTCAATGATTTCAGGTAAAAAAAAGAATACATCTAAGTAACTTAAAAATTACATAGATGTATTCGCGTTTTTGAGTAGCTATTTCCAATTTTTCTTTATTTCAAGAACTAATTTTTGTGCAGTTGGTGTTGCGGCAATTCCGCCATTTCCTGTTTCTCTTAAATCTTCATGCATCATCTTTCCTACCTTATACATTGCATCGACAACTTCATCAAATGGAATAACGCTTTCAATACCTGCTAATGCCATTTCTGCAGCAACAATAGCGACATTTGTAGCAGAGCCATTTCTTTTTACACATGGCACTTCAACAAATCCACCTACTGGATCACAAACAAGTCCCATTAATGATTTTAGAGCTAATGCTGCTGCATTGCCGCACTTTTCTGCATCTTTTGAAAAGTAATAAGTCAAAGCTGCTGATGCCATAGCTGCAGCGGTTCCAATTTCGGCCTGACAGCCACCGGCAGCACCGGAAATAGTGGCTTTTTTAGCGATGATACTGCCAATAGCTCCGGCAACTATAAAAGAGGATAACAGTTCATCCTCTGTGGCATTATAAACCTTTTTTAATGCATATAATGAGGCGGGAACTACACCACATGCACCAGCTGTTGGACAGGCTACAATTCTTCCCATTGCTGCATTATTTTCTGCTGTGGAAATTGCCGTAATAGTTGCGACATAATTAAATTCGCTTAGCATTTTTGGCGTGTGATTTAACAGTTTTGGAGCATTTTCGCCTGTTAATCCCGTTAAACTTTCGTGTTTTTTACCATAATTCTTTTCTGCTTCTGTAATCATCACCTGAACTATTTTTCTCATGTTATTTTTTAAATCAACAGGATCAATTCCAGTTTCAACCATTTCTTCTGTGAGAACAATTTCATCAAAAGGGATATTTGTTTCTTTCCACATTTCAAGTATTTGTTTAAATGTCATTCCTTATCACTTCCAATATAAAAGTATCTTAAAACACAATCGAGATTATTTAGTTTTTCAAGGTTTGAAGGAATTTCATCTAATTCCAGAATGGTTAAAGCCTTTCCTTCTATAATATTTGTTCGTTTTAAGTATAAATTAGCTATATTTACTTCCAGCACGCCCAAAATATTTTCAAGAGCTCCTTTTTTATCTTTATTTACAATGATTAATGTATTATAATCTCCTGTTAATTCACATTCAACGCCATTAATTTTTGTGATTAAAATTGCACCACCACCAATTGAGGCACCCTGGACTTCATTTACCTTTCCTTCTTTTTCCATTCTTATTAAAACGGTATTTGGATGAACATCTCCAAGGTCTGTTTTCACGAAAGAATAATTAAGATTTTCTTTTTTAGCGAGATTATAAGCATCTTTGATTCTGTAATCATATTCTCTTAATCCTAAAATTCCTGCGATTAAAGCTCTGTCTGTACCATGTCCTAAATATGTCTGGGCAAATGACCCGTGAAGATAAAAAATAACCTTATCTGGTTTTTCACCAAATAATTTGTGAGCAAATCTTGCTATTTTTAATGCACCAAGTGTATGTGAGCTGGAAGGGCCAACCATTACAGGTCCAACTACGTCAAGCATTCCCATGCTATCACCTCGATTAATAATATATAATAATTATATCATAAAAAATACCGCCATTTTTAAATGGCGGTATTTTTATTCTAATTTTATTTTAATCTCTATCTCCCATTAAATCTGCGAGCATTAGCATTCTTAATAATTGCAAAATTGCCATTGCTGCTGAAGCAACATATGTCATAGCTGCTGCACCAAGAACCTTTTTTACGTGAACAACTTCAGATGTTGGCATTCCCATCATAGGTAAAATCTTTATTGCTCTTGCACTTGCATTGAACTCTACAGGTAATGTAATTATTGTAAACAATACAGCAAATGAAAATAAAATTATACCAGTTTGAACTAATGCAGGACTTGAAAATAAAAATCCAATTATAAATATAATCCATGATAAGTTAGAACCAATAGAGGCAAATGGAACAGAATAATTTCTTAATACTAAAGGTAAATAATTTTCCTGATGTTGTATTGCGTGACCAACTTCGTGGGCTACAACTCCCAATGCTGCAACAGAACGACTTGAATATGTTGCAGAAGATAATCTTAGAACCTTGTTTCTTGGATCATAATGATCGGTTAAAAATCCAGAAACAGCTTCAACACGAACATCATATAATCCAAGGTTGTTTAACATTCTCGTTGCAAATTCAGCGCCAGTTTCTCCTGTTGAAGATATTACTCTCGAATATTTTGAAAAAGTACTTTGAACAGCCATTTGAGCTATAATAGATAAAATTAGTCCTGGCAATAAAATTATAAAAGTAGGATCAAGCCAAAATGGATAGAACATCTATAAACCACCTCCGTTATTTTTTCCAGATAATTTAGACATAAAAATCGCTAATATGTTCAATATATTATATCATAATATTTCTGTTGATAAAAATAATATTTTAGTATATAATAAAAATGAAAAGAGAGGTGAGAAAATGGAATTAACAGGATTTCAAGTCTGGAGTTATGGTACAATTGCAAGTTTAATTGCGGGAGCGGCAACTTCTCTGGGAGCATTGCCAATATTTTTTATGAAAAAAACGCTAACAGAAAAGCAGCTGGACATGGCTTTGGGGTTTGCTGCTGGTGTTATGCTTGCAGCTACTATGTTTTCCTTGATTGTTCCGGCTATAGAGTTTGGAGGTATTACAATAACAGTAATTGGAATTATTATAGGTGCAATAATTCTTGAATTAATGGATACATATGCTCCACATGAACACTTTTTAAAAGGTCATGAAGGTCCAAATCTTGCTGTGGTAAAAAAGGTATGGTTATTTGTAATTGCTATTACATTACATAATTTTCCGGAAGGAATGGCTGTTGGTGTGAGTTTTGGTGGTGGAACCACAGAGATGATAAAAAATGGTATTGTAGTTGCAACAGCCATTGGAATTCAGAATATTCCCGAAGGAACAGCAACAGCTGTTTCGTTTATAAAAGCAGGCTATACTAAGAAACAGGCATTCTGGTATTCAGCTTTTTCTGGCTTTGTAGAACCAATAGGTGGAATAATTGGAGCAACATTTATTGTTTTAATGAAACCAGCTTTACCGTTCTTTTTGGCATTGGCTGCAGGAGCTATGCTTTATGTTATTAGCGATGAAATTATTCCTGAAACACATGCTCACAATAATGAAAGAGCTGCAACCTTTTCTCTTATATTTGGATTTCTTGTAATGATGATTTTAGATAATGCTTTAGGATAAGAAAAGGAGATAAATATGGTGTATTTATGGACTGCAATAAGGATTATATTATTGGGATATGAGAGAATAGCAGGAAAGCAGATAACAACAGATGATGATGCGCTCATTTCTTCATGGGCGTTTTTCTTTTTTTCATTTTTATCCTTTTTTCCGTTTTTTTATAAATTAACAATAGATTCTATAATTGCTGCGCTGATAAGTGGAAGTATTTATGCAATTTCTTTTTATTTATACGTTTATGCATTGGCTAATGAGGACGCTTCTGTTATAGCGCCACTTTATAATATGAACGTTATTTTTTTAATAATTACAACATTTATATTTTTAGGAGAGCCAATAACTATTCAAAAGATTTTTGGAAGCTTATTTATGCTCTATGGTGTTTCTTATTTAAAAAAGGATGTAAATATGAAGGAATCCTATAAAAATCTGCTAAAGAGTAAAGGCGCTGTTGCCATGTTGATTTCTTCCATGCTTATGGCAATTGGAAGGACTTTTGATGGTTATTTTGCAAAAGGTATAGATTCTATGAGTTATTCTATAAGCATATATTTAATTGTTAGCACGTATTTTTTAATTTTTACATTGATAAAGTTTAAATCAATAAAACCGCATATTTCTATTGTGAAAAGAAAGATATTTCCACTTATAAACGGCGGAATTTCTAATGCATATTCTTATGTGGCATTGTTGAATATGTTTAGATATATTGATGTAAGTATTGCAGAACCTGTTTCTATGTTGTCGGCGTTGGTTACGGCGATAATGGCGAGGTTTGTTTTTGGGGAGAGGATTGCTATTAGAATTGTTGGAACGGTATTTTTGATATTGGGAGCATTTATAATTTACCTTTGAAGTTTCTTTGTGTTGGAAAAAATAAAAGCTCTTTCATGCGACTTGAGTGCTAATCTTCGAAAATTGCTCGTTCTCAGGGGTCGTTGCAGACTCACATCCATGTTCGTCTTTTTTGTTGTTGATTGAGAAAAATAAAAACTCCCTCAAACGACTTGGTTGCTGATCCTCGAAAATCACTCATTCCCGGCTGTCGCTTAGATTCTGCATCCCTGCAGAAGCTGCGCTCAAAAAAACATCCTGTTTTTTTGACAGCCTCCATTCGTGATTTTCTCGGGCAACCTGCGAGTTTTCGTTCGTTTTTATTTTTCTCAATCATAATTGTTTCTCTTCGGGAATTTTCAAGCCTTCTCTCATATTATTATTTCTATTTTTTATATCTAATTTAAAATAAAAAAGAACTTTAATTTTTTTTCAATGATTTATAGTTTCGCTTCGTATCAAAACAGAACGATTTATTATAAAAATCGTTCTATATTAATACGATAAATAAAAATAATATCAAAAATAGTATTAAAATAATACGAATTGTGATATAATAAGTATTGGAAGAGAACGGAGGTGAGGAAATGGAAATAGAAGATGTTATTGAACAGCTTGAATTGAAAAAAGAAAGGCTTTTAAATGCATTGCCTGAAAAAAAGAGGTTGTATTTTCAAAAAATAGAAAAATATGATGATACAAGAGGGATGTTATTATATGGGCCGCGTGGTGTTGGAAAGACAACATATTTGCTTATGAAGGCTGCGGAAAATAATTTTTTTTATCTATCTGGGGATGATCCGAAAGTAGCGGCTATTCCATTGTTTGATCTTGGAGAAAAGGTTTTTCTGCAGGGATATAATGGAATAATAATAGATGAAGTGCATTATTTAAATAAATGGAGTATACATATAAAGGCATTGTATGATTCGTATCCTGATAAGAAAATATGGATAAGCGATAGTAGTTCTATTATTCTTAGAACAGGAATAGCTGACCTTTCGAGGAGATTTGTAAAGGTTAGAATGCCGTTATTATCTTTTAGGGAGTATATACATTTTTTAACAAATAAAGAGATTATGGAGATTGAAAATCCATTTAATATTGAAAAAGACAGATTTATGAATCAAATAAGAGATATGGATATTTTAAAATTGTTTAAGGATTATGCTTCTTCTGGAACACGTCCGTTTTTTCTCGAAAATAATTATGTTGAAAAAATGGAAAATATTCTTGAAAAGACATTATATAGCGATATTCCTTTTTTCTTAAATACTATAAAAGAAAATCATTTAAAATTAATGAAAGCGATAATAGGATATTTAATATATTCTAAAATTCCTACAATAAATGTGGAAAGAATGGGAAAAGAATGGCAATTAAGCAAAAATAAACTGTATGAGTTGTTAAATGTGATGGAAGAGGCCGAATTAATAAATATAGTATTAAAGGAAAAGGATTTTAAAATAAATTCAAAAGGAGAAAAGATATTTCTGGCTGATCCTTCGTATTACTATATATATAATGGCGAAATTGGTAATTTCAGAGAAGCATTTACTGTTTTTGCTTTAAAAGAAAAAGGAAAAATATTTTCATCAAAGAATGAGCAGGACGGAGATTTTGTGTGGAATGGAATAAAAATAGAGGTTGGTGGGAAAAATAAAAAGATTAAAAATTCGGATTTTGTTATTCGTGATGATATAGATTTGCCATTAAAGAATAAGATACCTTTATGGTTATTGGGATTTTTATGGTAATTTTAGAATATTATAATAAAAATATCTTTTGAAAGCGAGGTGAAATTATTAAAAAGATAATATTATTTATTTTTGTAATTATAGGGATAATATCATACTCAAAAACCCTTCTTGTTTTAGGCGGTGGTGGTGCAGCTGGAGCGTATGAAATAGGTGTTTTAAGATATATTGTCGAAAAAAATATTAAAATAGATGGTGTATATGGCGTATCAGCTGGTGCTTTAAATGGAGCAGGATTTGTAATGGGAAGATTAGATGAAATAGAGGAACTATGGACTTCTATGAAAAAAGAGGATATATTTGATTTTGATCCATTTAACCATGCGCCAAATCTTAAACCATTTATTCTGGATCCAACACCGTTATATACATTTTTAAAGGGATATATATCAGAAGAAGAAATTCTCAAATCCCCTATAGACTATGGGATTTTAACCTTTAACCTTGATAAATTTAAGGTTGTTTTTTTAAAAAAAGAGGATATGAAAGAGCATATGGTGGATTATATCTTTGCAAGTGCAAGTTATCCGCTATTTGGAGCAATTGAAATTGATGGTAAAAAATATACAGATGGAGGCGTTTTTTCAAACGTATATCCGGCATTATTAGCAGAAAAATATGGATATGATAGAATGATAGCTGTATTTCCTGTTATTAATAGTCCGGCAGATTTGGTTTTTAAAATAATGCTTGATATGAAAAAATCTGAGAATATGGTTATTATAACACCTTCAGGAAATGTTCCCTCACCTATGAATTTTTCTCCTGAAGATGCAAAAAGATTGATAAAAATGGGATATATGGACGCAAAAAGAAATTTAAAAAATTGGTGAAATGTTTTTGTTTTGATATATTAATTGATTTGTAATTTTTTGAAAATTATGTTATAATGAATATGGGGAGTAAATTAGTAAGTGATAAAAGAATTTTTTCACAACTAAAAACAGGGGGGACTTATATGGGTGAATTAGAAAAGTTACTTGAAAAAAAGAAATTTTTAGAATCAGAAAAAGAAGCTATTAAAAAGTATATGGGGCCTCATGAACATGATGAAAACCTTGATAAAAAATGGGAAGAAATCAACAAAGAATTAGAAGAAATTGAAAAGAAGATTGAAGAGTTAAAAAAGGCATGAGTTGAACTCATGCCTTTATTTTTTTCCTTTATAGAATCTTAACAAAAAATACTTCAAAGGATAAAATAAAATAGTAAAATAGAATGTAGTAAATGTTATAACAGGTGGTGTAAATAATGTTTTCTGAAAATATAGCTATAGGACGTTATGTGGAAAAAGAATCTTTGATGCATAGTCTTGATCCACGTTCAAAATTAATAGGTTTGTTTTTTCTTGCAGGATTTGCTTTTACCATAAATAGTTTTTATGATGTTGCAATAATGTCTTTTTATACCTTTCTTTTGATGTTGCTCTCTCGAATAGGTCTTAAAATGTATGGTAAATCCTTAAAATCAATGTGGATGCTTATTGTTTTTGCTTTTGTTATTCAACTTTTTAATTATGAAGGTAATGTGATTTATCAATTGTGGTTTATAAAAATTACAGATGTTGGTTTATCAAATGCGGCTATTATTACATTTAGATTATTTTTTGCCATAATGCTATCCTCTGTTTTGACCCTTACCACTTCTCCAACATCGCTGGCAAATGCAATGGAAGATGTTTTAATCTGGTTCAGGGTAAAAAAATCATTTGCACATGAATTATCCATGGTTATGACTATAGCAATTAGATTTATTCCGGTAATGGCAAGTGAAGCTGAAAGGATTTTTAAAGCTCAAATGAGCAGAGGTGCAGATTTTGATTCAAGGAAGTTTTCTGGAAGATTAAAAGGTATGGTGGCAATTATAATTCCATTGCTTGTATCTGCACTGAGAAGAGCTGATGAGTTGAGTATAGCTATGGAATCGAGATGTTATAATGGATGGGAAGGAAGAACACGATATAAACAGTTTAACTGGAAGTTTAAAGATACACTTTTTACATTATCATATATAACAGTAGGAATTTTGGTAATTATTTTATAAAAAGGGTTCTCCAAATGGAGAACCCTTTATTATTAATATTATTAAGCTTTAAGGTCTTTAGGATCTGTACTCTTACCGTAGAATTTAAGGATAGCCCAGATACCGGCAACACCAAGGATTAATGAAAGCCATACAGGCATTCCAAGTCCAACTGGTATGTATCCAACTACTGCTGCAAGACCTGCTGCTGTTAATGCATATGGTAACTGTGTTTTAACGTGATCTATATGGTCAGCTGATGATGCCATTGATGACATGATTGTTGTATCTGATATTGGTGAACAATGGTCTCCGAATGTTGAACCTGTTAATACAGCACCAAGTGTTGCATATACTAATGTTGAAGGTTCTCCGCCTGTATATGCTGCTGCAAGAGGTACTGCTAAAGGTAACATAATAGCCATTGTTCCCCAAGATGTTCCTGTTGCAAATGCAACTATTGCAGAAATTACAAATACCAATACTGGAATTGTCCATGATGGTAATGAGCTTGAAATTACCTGAACTAAGTATTCAGCTGTTCCTAAGTCAGAAGCTATTGATCCAATTGACCATGCGAGTATAAGGATTATTGTTGTTATTACCAATGATTTTGCTCCTTCTACCCATGCTTCTAAAGCTTCTTTTAATGTCATTATATTTTGAGAAATAGCCATTACTACTGCAACGATACTTGCTAATGCAGAAGCCCAGATTAATGCAGCTGATGCGTCAGCATTACCAAATGCATCCCTTATTCCATCCCATGTAAATGGTTGTTCTAATCCTCCACCTGAATACCATAATCCGATAAATGCAAAAATAACAAGTGTTAAAATAGGTACTAAAGCATTGGAAACTCTTAAAGGAATGTTTTTGCTTTCAAGATCTTTTTCAAAATCTGTTGAAAGCATTGGTTCTGCTCCGTCTGCCAATACTTTTCCTGTTAATCTTGCTCTTTTTTCTGCTTCATACATTGGTCCAAAATCTCTCATCATTGCACCAACCATGAATACCATTACAAGAGCAAATATACCATACATTCTGTAAGGAATTGATTGGAAGAATACTGAATATGGATTAACTTCTACGCCTAATGATTTAAATGCGTCTCCTATTAATCCCAATTCATAACCTATCCATGTTGATATTGCAGCCATTGTTGCTACTGGTGCTGCTGTTGAGTCAACAATATATGATAATTTTTCCCTTGAAACTCTTAATTTATCTGTTAAAGGTCTCATTGTAGGTCCAACTATCAATGTATTTGCATAATCATCAAAGAATACTACAACACCCATTAATGCTGTTGCAAGCTGTGCACTTCTTGCTGTTTGAGCTTTTTTAGCAAGTGCATTTGCTATAGCTCTTGTTCCGCCCATTTTTGCTATAACGCCAACCATACCACCAATTGTAAGTGTAAATACAATAATACCTGCATGCCAGCTGTCTGCTAATGCATTTACAGGATACTCAAATGTTTTTGTATAACTTTCTATGAGTTTCATAAAGAATCCTGAGTTAGATGTTGCAAAAACACTAATAAGAGCTCCCGAAAATACTCCCAACAATAATGATAAAATAACTTCTTTTGTCACAAATGCCAAAACAATGGCTAATAGAGGTGGAATAATTGACCAGAAACCATAATTTACAGCTTCTGCATCTCCCCCTGCTGCAAAGGCCATGGTAGCTAACATTATAAATGCTGCCATGATAAATAACGCTACCAACCGTCTTTTCCTCATAACTCTACCTCCCCTTAATAGATTTTTAATTATTATAACACATTTTAGACATTATTGTCAAAATTCTTTAATCTATATTACACATTATTATTATTAATAAATGAAAGATATTTGACTATAATTGTATTTTATTTTTTCTGCTAAGTAATAAATGCTTGCATTCCTTGATTTACTGCTATTTTTAATAATATTAATATTATGGTGAATCATCTTTCGGTTTATTAGCTAATTCTAGAAACAAGTCTAATAAAGTGAAATATTTCTTTATAAGTTATTTTTAGTGAATTGTTACTCAATTGTTACTTATATAATCAATAAAAATGGCAAGAATAAAAAATTCTTGCCATTTTTTGACTTTAAATTATATTACACCACTAATTGCTTTTACAGGACATCTGCTCTGACACAGGCTACAACCAAAACATTTGCTTTCATCAACTATCACCTGTTTATTCTCTTTATCAACAGTAATTGCCCAATATGGACATACCATTTCACATAATTTACAGAAAGTACATTTGTTAAGGTCAATTTGTGGATATTTTGGTTCAAAAACAACCTCTTTCTTTTTTAATCCAACTTTTTTAACTTCTTCAATAGAAGAAAAACCATACTTTTCAAGTGCTTTTGGAAGCTGATCAACTATGGTTTTATATAATTGTTTTCCTCTGATTAATGCTGCAGATAGCATTTGAACAGCATCAGCACCTGCTAATAAGTATTCCAATACATCATCTGCTGAAGCCACACCGCCAACACCAATAACAGTAATTTCAGGAACTGCTTCTTTTATTGTATTTACCAGGGCAAGGCCAAGATTTTTAATTACCGGTCCTGAAATCCATACCTGTCCTTTATCATTACCTATTAAATTTGTTCTGTTTTTCAAATCAATAAGCATTGTGGGACCTAATGAATTTATTGCTACCACACCTGTTCCGCCATTTTTAAGAACCATTTTTGCAAATTCTACAGGATCAGGAATATGTGGGCTCATTTTCATAAATATAGGTTTATCTGTATGTTTTCTTATGGTTCTCACAGTTTCAGCTATTGTATCAAGATTCTTTCCAACATAATGTGTTGAAATTTCAAATGCATCTGCAAATTTATCGAGTTGAGGTATTAATACTTCCATATCTTCTTTGGTGTATCCTGCACTTACTATTAAAGGTAAATCCAATTCTTTTTTTAGATTTGGCAGGATTTCATTTATCCATTTTTCTGGTGGTAATTCTGACCATAGTTCTGCATTAACAATATAATTGTTTGTTCCATAAATACAGGGTCTTGGAACTTCTGCAGCTTTTGTTGAAATCGTTTTCGTAACCATTCCGCCAACACCAAGTCTTGCAAGATATAACATCTTTTCATCATCGCCAACTAAAGGTCCTGAAGCTGGCATTAAAGGATTTTTAAGTTTTATTCCGGTAAATTCTGTACTTAAATCCATAACTTCCCCCCCTTGAGTATTGTAGACTATCATTATTATATCATAAATTTAACCATATCTTTATAGTATGGTTGCACAAAATTTATCTTTTTATCATATATGATGTCAAGTATACTTGACATTATATCAAAAATATTATACAATAATAATGGGAGGGATTATATGAAAAATAAATTAAAGGTTTATAGAGCAATGTATGATTTAAGTCAGGAAAAACTTGCAAATCTTGTAGGAGTGTCAAGACAGACAATTAATTATATAGAAAAAGGTAAATATACGCCTTCAGTTGTACTCGCATTAAAACTTTCAAAGGTGTTTGAATGCTCTGTTGAAGACATTTTTTTCCTGGAAGAAGATGAATTGAAGGAAGTAATTTCAATTTCAAAGGGGAGTGAATAATATGAAGAGTTTATTCTTTAACAAATATTTTTATCTTTTTGAGCTTTTATTTATATATGCTGTTCTTTTAGCTACTGGTGAAAATAGAGTTTATGGTTTATTTTTAATTTTAGCTGTTGTTATTGAAATATACAAGGATATTTTTTCGAAAGAAATTGACGAAATGGAAAGATATTTGCGGTTTAAAATTTCAAATGTAGTTTTGTATTCAACAGTTGTATTTTCAATAATTCTTTATTCTTTTAATATAAAAATGCTTTCCGTTTATAATGTGCTGCTTTTTTATATGGCGTTTCCATTGGTTCTGAAGAGTATGCTATATGCAGGATATATTTTTGAAAGAGAAACTGTAATTAAACGTGTTGGGTATTCATTGAGTTTGTTGTTGCTGATTTTTACTATTTTATCTGAAGGATTTTCATTTGCGGGGTTAATAGAGGCGATGCCATGGATTTACTTAATAATTTCAACGTTTGTAGCAACTCGATACAGAAAAATAGGAAGTTTTATGTTTTTTGTTGCATTTGTTGTTGTAAGCTATTATTTCATCAGAGGAAGTATTAATGATATGAAAATAGTCGTTTATTCATTTATTGGTATTCCTTTATTGTTTTTATCTCTTCAATCATTAAGAAAGGAGGGTGATTAAAATGAAAAGAATGTTATTAATAACCTTTTTGGTCTTCAATCTTGTAATATTTGCAGGAAGTTTTTCTTACTCGTTGGGAATAGAGTTATCCGGGGCGATATTGCCATTTGTTGGGGTTAGTTATAATAATGAATCATATAATGTTGGTGCAACTCTGGGATTTATTTTTGGTCCAGATGAAAAAAATCCTGAACAATTAGATTATATTTTTGCTCCTACAATAGAAGCAGGATATTCTTTGCCATATAATTTTACTATTGAGGCTAATTTAAAAGCATTAGTGGTTGTTCCATATTATTTTGAACAGTTGTATTTAATGGGAGGAGGAATAAAGTATAAAATTCCAATTAATAATCAATCATTTAATCTGGGTGTGTATGGTGAATTTATACTTCCTTTAAGTGCTGGAAAACGTGCATGGGAAAAAGGAATGGGAATTATACCGGTGCCTTTTATTAAAAGTGAATATGAATTTTAGAGAAAAGTATTGAAAAAAGTTTCAAATTTTGATATAATCACTCTGAAATTTAATTTTGGGAGGGAATAAAGTGACAAAAACCAAAAAAATGATTTTAAGCGCTTTATTCATTGTTTTAAGTATTATTTTAACAAGATTATTATCCTTTAGATTCAGTCTATTTGGTGTTGAAAGTATCAGAATTGGGTTTGGAACATTGCCAATATTCCTCTCAGCATTGATTCTTGGACCATGGTATGGTTTTATGGTAGGGGCTCTGGCTGATTTCTTTGGATATTGGATAAACCCAATGGGACCATTTATGCCACATTTCACTCTTACTTCTGGATTGCATGGGTTATTGCCTGGTCTTGTGTTCTGGTATGTATTTAAGAAAGAAACAAATTTCTGGAGTTTTGCATTTTCATATTTAGCAGGCGCTTTGGTTGGAGTTACATTAACACCGTATTTTATACATACTCTTTTTGGTGTTCCATATGGAGTTTTGATGCCTCCAAGAATAGTTTCGCTTTCAATTAAGTTTTTCTTATATCCAGCAATTATGGTAATTTTGTATAAACGAATACCTCAACTTGAAAAATTAACACATCCAAGTATATAAAATAAATCCAATCCCCGGAGTTGTCAATTTAACTCCGGGGATTTTGTTATTAAGAATATGATATAATATAATATTTATATATTAAAAAAAGGAGAAAAGGCTTATGGATGTCTATTTAAAGCAATGTACCGATTATACAAATGCTGAAGAAGTTTTGCTTCCATTGTTGGAAAAATATAAAGACTTATTTTCAAAGAATGACAGAGTTCTTGTTAAACCAAATATGTTGTCTCCTAATCATGTTGGAAGCGGTATTACAACTAATCCGAAAATTGTAGAAATTGTTTTAAAGTTTTTATTATCTCTTGGAACAAAGCCTTTTGTTGGTGATAGCCCTGCTACAGGAAATGCAATATCTGTTGCAAAAGCTAATGGCGTCTACGAAATTTGTAAAGAACTTGATATTCCTATTGTAGAATTAGATGATCCTGTGGAGGTAGATGGAGAAAATTTCAGGGGATTTAAGGTTTCGAGAAAGGTTTTAGAGGCAGATAAAATAGTAAATATTGCTAAATTAAAGACACACGTTCAAATGATAATGACATTAGCAGTAAAAAATACATTTGGCTGTATTGTTGGCAAGGAAAAGTCTGCATGGCATTTCAGGGCAAAAACAAATACCAATTTTGCCAATGTTTTAATAGATATACATAATATAGTTAATCCTACATTAAATATAATAGATGGTATAGAAGGAATGGAAGGTAACGGACCGGCAAATGGTAAAAAGAAGAAATTTAATGTGATAGGCATTTCAGAAAATGCTTATGCACTTGATCATGCGATTATAAAATCATTAGGGATAAAAGAAAAATATGTTTATATTATAAAAGAAGCTGCAAGAAGAAAATTAATACCTGACTATAACCTTATATCTAATTGGAATGCGCCAGGAATAAAACTTCCTCTTACAACACCTATTTTTGAAACTGTAACCAATATAACAAGAGTTTTTGAAAGAGTTCCAAAAATCAATAAAGATAAATGTGTTGAATGTAAAATTTGTGAAAGCAGATGCCCTGCTGAGGCTATAAATATTGATAACGATAAGTATATAGATTATTCAAAGTGTATAAGATGTTATGTTTGCCACGAAGTGTGTCCTCAAGATGCAATAAAATTAGTTAGAAAAATATTTTAAGATTTTTAGTCTTAGCCAGCTTATGCTGGCTATTTTTTATAATATATGTTAGGTAAAACAAAATGTAAATATTGTATAAACATAAAAAAATAATATTGACATTTTTAATCCAATTTGATATACTAAGGAAAAAATATTGCCAATATAAAAAAGAAAATATTCACAAGAGGTGATTATATGAAAAAGAATAAGGAAATATACAATGAAATATTGGAATTAATGGGTGAAACACCTGTTATTCGTTTGAAGAATATAGAAGAGTATTTTAATGTAAAAAATGAATTATATGCAAAAGTGGAGTATTTTAATCCTGGAGGTAGCATAAAGGATAGAGTTGGAGCATATATGCTTCAAATGGCTGAAAAAGAAAATTTAATAACAACTGATACAGTTATTATTGAACCAACATCTGGAAATACAGGAATAGGGCTAGCTTTATATGCTGTAAAAAAAGGAAATTCTGTAATATTCATAATGCCCCAAAAAATAAGCATGGAAAAGGAATTATTGCTAAGAGCATATGGAGCATATATAATAAGAGTCCCAGGTAATGTTTCCCCATTTTCTGTAATGTCGCAATATAAAATCGCTGAAATTATTAGAAATATAATCTGGGAAAAGAGAAAGCCTTTATCAAAATCAGAAATAGAAGGAATAGTAAGCTATATCCAGATTTTAATAAATCAAAATAATGAAAAAGAATTAAAAAAGATTTTTGAAAAGGCTGTAGATCCAAACAATTATGCGTTTATCCCCAATCAATATTTTAATAAAAATAATCCAAAAGCTCATTATAGAACAACTGCACCAGAATTATGGAAACAATTTAATGGAGAGCTTGACTATATTTTTGCTGGATTGGGTACAGGCGGAACAATTTCTGGAATTGGTAAATATTTTAAAGAAAGAAAGTATATAAAATTAATAGGAGTAGATCCAGAGGGGTCAATATATCATCACGTAAAAGCTGGTCTTACAGTTGAGGAAGCATTGAAACATTCTCATCCATATTTAGTTGAAGGAATAGGAAAAAATATTATCCCAAAAACCATAAATTTAGACATTATAGATGATATAGTTGTGATTAATGATCAGGAAGCATTTTCAATGGCGAGATTTTTATCAAAAAGAGAAGGGATATTGGTCGGTGGCTCTTCTGGGGCAGCATTATTTGGAATGATAAAGTATTTAAAAGAAAATAATATAAAGAATAAAAAAGCTGTTGTAATTTTTCCTGATAGTGGAAGAAGCTATTTAACAAAATTTTTTAATGATGAATGGATGAAAGATAATAACTTGGAAGTTAATGATGAAATAATTTTGAGAAAGTTATTTGATGAGTGCAAGATATAATAAGCGGCCTGCAAAGGTCGTTTTATTTTATGATATAATACATTTGAAGATTATAGAAGGAGATTAAAAAATTATGTTGAGAATAAATAATATAAAATTATCTATTGATCATCAAGATGAAGATATAAAAAAAGAAATTGCAAAAAAGTTGAATATTTCATCAAAAGAAATTCAAGAAGTTAGAATTATAAAACGCTCTATTGATGCGCGTAAAAAGAATGATATGATTTATTTTGTGTATAATGTGGATTTTAAAGTGGAAGATGAAGATAAATTAAAAAATAATTCCCTTGTTATGATATCTCCAGAGAAAGAGTATATATTACCAGCTCAGGGAGAGGAACTTTTGACTACGAGACCGATAATAATAGGCTCCGGACCTTCCGGGTTATTTGCTGGATTAATACTTGCCGAAGCAGGGTTTGAGCCTATAATATTGGAAAGAGGAAAGGCGGTTGAAGAAAGAAAAAAAGACGTAAATCTTTTCTGGAAAAAGGGTGTTTTAAATATAGAAAGTAATGTTCAATTTGGTGAAGGTGGAGCTGGAACATTTTCTGATGGCAAGTTAAATACGCTTATAAAGGATAAGAATAATAGAATTAGGAAGATGCTTGAAGAATTTGTAAAGGCCGGTGCTCCAGAAGAGATAGTATATGTCAACAAACCGCATATTGGTACTGATAAACTGGAAATAGCTGTGAAGAATATAAGAAAAAAAATAATTTCTCTTGGTGGGAGTGTTTTATTTGAAAGCAAGGTTACCGATATTATTATCAAAAATGGAAAGGTAAAAGGTGTTGTTGTAAACGGTAATGAAAAAATATATTCTGATGTAATAATTTTAGCAATTGGTCACAGTGCAAGAGATACTTTTGAATTGTTATTCAACAAAGGAATAACAATCAAACAAAAACCATTTTCTATTGGTGTAAGGATTGAACATTTAAAGGAATTGATTGATAAAAGTCAGTATGGTAAATTTTATAATCATCCGAGATTAAAGGCTGCAGATTATAAGCTTTCTCATAGGGCGAAAAATGGAAGAGCTGTCTATACTTTTTGTATGTGTCCGGGAGGATATGTTGTTGCATCGGCTTCAGAAGAGAATATGGTTGTTACAAATGGAATGAGTGAATTTGCAAGAGATAATGTCAATTCTAACAGTGCTATATTAGTAAGTGTCGAACCTTCAGATTATCCTTCAAATCATCCATTAGCAGGTGTTGAATTTCAAAGGAATTTTGAAAAAAAAGCATATGCCATTTCTAAATCTTATTATGCACCTGTTCAATTATTTGGTGATTTTTTAAGAAACAAAAAATCTGTAAAATTTAAAGCAGTTAAGCCTTCATATAAGCCGGGAACGATATTTTATGATATTAATAACATATATCCAGAATATATTACCGACGCTTTAAAAGAAGGTATTTTAGCAATGGGAAAAAAACTAAGAGGGTTTTCTTCATATGATTCATTGTTGACAGGTGTTGAAACAAGAAGTTCATCTCCTGTAAGAATTGAAAGAAATGAAAATTATGAAAGTATTTCAACTGAAGGGTTATATCCTATAGGAGAAGGTGCCGGATATGCAGGAGGAATTACATCTTCTGCAGTAGATGGCATTCGAGTTGCAGAAAGTATTATAAAAAGATATAAAAAGGGATGGTGATAATATCAAAAGCATATTTATTTTTATGGACTATCAAAATCAACCGGTTGATCCGGAGTTGATTATTGAAAAAATAAAGGAATTGGGGAAAATTGTTGGGGGAAAGGCTTATGCACATTGGTCAAAATATCCCGCAACAATGTTTTCATTTTCAAGACATGGTATTGAATTAATAGAAATGCCAGAAGACGGTTTTGAAAATAAAAAAGGCAATGATATAAAACTTGCAATAGATGCAATTGAAACAATGTTTTCTTTGCCTCATATTGATATGTTTGTTCTGGTAACGGGAGATGCTGATTTTGTTCCACTTGTAAAAAAACTTCGAATATATGGAAAAGAGGTTATTGTTGTAAGTAGAAGTAAAAATACTTCAAAAGAAATGGAATTATCTGCAGATATGTTTATTCCTTATGAGGATATAGTAAAATCTGAAAAGATTGAGGATAAGGATTCTATTGAAGATATTGTTGAAGAGGTTATAAGGATTATTGAAGAACATAATTATGAAGATGTAAATGAGCATATTATAAAAAGAATAGTAACCGGTATGAAGATCGATTATAGGGATTTTGGATTTTTATCTTTTAGCGATTTTGTTGATAATTTAATAAAAAAGGTTCGTGATGAATTTTATTCTAATAATGGCGAATATAGTGAATATGAAGAAAATTATATGCGATATATAGAACGCTTTCTTGCTACCAGTGTTATGCCATTGAGATTGGATGATCTTGTAAAAAAAGCACAGGAAAAGAATCCGTGGATTACCAAAAATTCAAAATATTCATTAAAGGAATTAATTCAAAAAATGATAGAGGAAAAGAGATTATGGAAGAATTCTCGTGGATATATAATAGTTCCTATTCCAAGAAGATGGGAAATAAAACATGAAAAGATACTTCCTTATCCTGAGCACAGGGATAAGTTTGTTGAATTTGTGTATAACTTGTTTAAAGCTGGAAAAGCAAATTCTATAATTGAAGCTATACATACTGCAAAAAAGGAATTAAATCTTACCAATAAAGTAGTTGGTTCATTTGGTATAGCATTAAAGTTTTCCGGTAAATTTCTTGGTAAAGATGGAAGTGACTATGTAAGTATGAAAACACCTGTGTATCTAAATGCTGATTATGAAGATTTTAAAACAGCTGTTGAAGCTTTCTATTTAAAAAGCATATTAAAAGAGGAAGATATTCATGAAAAAAATCTTCCAATAGCTTCAAAGTACATATACAATACAGAAAATACCAAAAGATTAAATGAGATAATAGAACATCTAATGGATTTGCAGGAGGTATTTTATATAAAACCATATTATAAATATTATAAAAATATAAATAAATGAAAGTCACAGCTTTCAATTTAGAATATAAAAATATATGAAATTGTAATAAAAATAAAGCTTAAGATATAATTTTTTTTAATGAAATATTGTAAGAATAAATATATAGCAGCAAGAACTATAGGTTTAATAAATAAAGATTCTTCAATTGATATATTACTATAAAATAAAATATTTCTGAAGAAATAAATTTTAAGTGCAATGATAGCAATAAAAATTGAATCCTCTTTTTTTTCTGAATTAATATAATGTTCAATTAAGTAAAAACTAATAAAATCTGAAAGTATAAAAATAAAAAGAGATAAAATTTTTTGATTCAATGAAAGATGAAAGGAAATAAAGTTATAACCAATGGCTATAGTGAAAATACTTATAATATAGATTATTGAATACACATTTTTTTTATTATAAAATTTAAAAAAATTTCCTGTGAATATCAATAATAAAATTACAGCTGAAAATTTACCAAATAGTATATTTTCTATATTTGAAAAAAAGGTTGTGTATAATAAATAGCTGAAAAGATATCCAGAAATTATCGAAAGGAATAATATTATAGTTGATTTTTCTAATTTAGAATGAAGATTTAAATCTTTTTTTAAAAAAAGAAAAAAAATAAAATAGAAAAATGTAATATATATATTTATTTTGTTTATACTTATTATACTTTCAATTAAATTAAAAAGCAAGATAGAGGAAAAAATAAAATTTTCTTTTTTAAAAAAGATTTCCGTCATATTAATCAATGCCTCCTAAAAAGTTTAAAGAGATTTTTTATATTTTTTACGTCATAAGTTCCCTTAGCAGCCCTTATTCCTAAATCAATCCAGCCATCATATTGATCAGGAGTGTAATGCTTTATTACATCTGTAGCAATATCAATACCAACATAAGCTACAGCACCAACTAATCCACCTACAGATGCACCTTCTGCTGCAGTTAAAGCTTTTCCAGCAACATATTGTGCCCTTTTATTTATCGTATCTATAGTTTGTTCTATTTTCTCCGCTCTTCTTTTTAAAATATCATCAATTACTTTGTTTTTTTCATTTAATTTATCAATGTTGCCATCGTACCAGTATCTTCCTGTACCATCATCAGCAGTAATGGCCTGAACTCCGATAGGACCACTTCTCATAATATCACCTCCATGTGAAATCTCATCTGTAATTTTTTACACAAGAAGTTTTAAAATTGTAAATATTATTGAGAAGAATAGAAATTTCACGGGAAAAAACCTTTCTACCTGAGATCAACAAATCAACATAATATTTTCTCTGCTGAAGATTTAATGAGTTTAAATTAAATTTAATAACAAGCAAATTATCTTTTTGATTTATATTTATAATATACGAATTAAAATCATAGACATTCATATTATTATCTCTTAAAGTGATAAGTAAAGGGCAGTTAGTAATAGTTTTTGAATCAAAGGTTATTGCAACAAATAAATAATTGTCGTAAGGTAATGAAAAATTAGATGTCTGAATTAATTTTTCATTATTTGAAATAATAAATTTATCAACTTTTGGAAAATTAAATTCTTCACTAACAATACAGAAAGGATAATCATCACTAAATATTATTTTATGTTTTTTTATAGGAAAAGGAAGTAATTTATTGTTTAATTTTAAAAGGTATATATTGTTATCTTGTAAATTAATGTTTGTGTCTCTTTTTATGTAAAATTCCTCTGTGCCATTTGATGTAAATTTTATTAATTTAAGATTATTGAAATAAAAATTTGGTTTCATTAGATCACCTCAATATTAGCAATAACTTTCGAATATAATTATATAAAAAAAAAAAGAAAAGTCAATATATATATGGAATATTTACTATATTTTTTATTTGAATTAATTTATCAACTGATTAAATAATTTCAATAAAAATAGATACAAAAAAATAAAATACTTTGAAAAACATAATTCATATTGAAGTTTAGAATTTTTTAACTGGCCATGTATAATAAAGGACATTAAAACGCAAAGAGTGCGAAAAACAGTATTAATTTTCATTTTTTCTTTTTCACATAACATTTGATTCTTTTAAAAAAAAGTAGTATAATAAAGATACGGTAAAAAAACTTTAACACAAATTAATATTTCTTAATATTTCTTTTTATTCGTTTATTGTATATATGATATTTTCTATTAAGAAATCATCTTATCAAGGGGGGAAAGTATATGAAAAAACTGGCAGTATTATTGGTTGTTATTTTAAGTGTTTCTATGTTTGCACAGGTTACTATCGAATTCTGGCATGCTATGAGTGGGTGGAGAATTGAATTATTACAGGACATGGCAAACGATTTCATGAAAACTCATCCAGATATCAAGGTTAATGTACAATACACAGGTTCATATCTTGATACTTTCAACAAAACAATTGCAGCTGTAAAAGCAGGAAAAGCTCCACATATTGTACAAATATACGATATTGGAACACAGGCAATGATTGATGGTGGAATCGCTATTCCAATTGGTGATTTAATAGAACAGGATCCAACTATAGATAAAGGTGCTTTCCTTGAACAAGTAGCTAATTACTATACAGTTAATGGAAAATTATATTCAATGCCATTTAACTCATCAACAGCTATTTTATTCTATAATAAAACAATGTTCAAGGAAGTTGGATTAGATCCTGATAAACCACCAAGAACATATGATGAATTAATAGAATATGCAAGAAAATTACAGAAGAAAGATGCAAATGGTAAGGTTATTAGATACGGTTTAACATGGCCAACACATTCATGGTTCTTTGAACAATTAATGGCTGTACAGAATGCTCCATTAGTAAATAATGGAAATGGTAGAGCAGGAGTAAGACCTACACAAGCAGTTTTCAATAGTCAAGCTGGTAAAAACATATTCAATTTATTCAAAAAGATGACAGACGAAGGTTTGTTATTAAATACAAAGAGAGAAGACTGGAATGGTGCAAGTCAGATTTTCTTAGCTAAAAAAGCTGGTATGTTATTATACTCAACATCAGATGTTAAATTCTTTGATGAATCAGCAAAAGAAAATGGTTTTGAAGTTGGAACTGCATTCTTACCAAAACCAGATGAATCAGTACAGGGTGGATCAGTTATAGGTGGAGGATCATTATGGATTCTTAAGAATCATCCAAAAGAAGAAATTGATGCAGCTTGGGAATTTGTAAAATGGATGACAGAACCAGCACAGCAGATTAGATGGCACCTTGAAACAGGATACTTCCCAGTTAGAAAAGATGCTATAGAACAATTATTGTTCAGCGGATTCTATTCAGAACATCCAAATTACTTAACAGCTATAATGGAATTACTCTTATCAAAACAGACAGTTAATACAAATGGAGCAGTTATGGGTGTATTCCCAAAAACAAGAGAAGTTATCGAAACAGAATATGAAAATGTAATTAATGGAAAGAAATCTGTAGAACAAGCTCTTAATGATGCCGCAAGACAGGTTACATTAGAATTGAAGAGATACAACAGACTTTATAAATAATTTTTAAGTTATAATTATACCAGGGCGGTTTTCCGCCCTTTTTTTAAAGAAGGAGGAATCTTCATATGTCGTGGAAAAGTAAATTAACTCCATATTTATTACTTGTACCAACCTTTGTTATAATTATTTTATTTATTTATTGGCCAGCAACATATTCTTTTAAATTAAGTTTTTATCAGGAATCTTTTTTTGGAAATCGAAGTATTTTTGTTGGTCTGGAAAATTATACAGAGTTATTTACAGATCCTGCGTATTATAAGGCTCTGTTGACTTCTGCGATTTATTCGTTTTCCACTGTTTTTTTAACGATGTTTTTAGCATTTTTAATTTCACAATTATTAGTTCAAAATATTCCTGGAACACGATTTTTTAGGTTATTTATCTTTGCCCCGTATGCAATCTCTCCAGCAATTGCTGGTATATTATGGTCATTTTTATTAACTCCAACTGTTGGATATTTAAACTATATATTTATGAAGTTTTTTGGTATAGATACAGATTGGCTTACAACTACGCCGTATGCATTTATTGCTGTAATGCTTGCAACAATATGGAAGATGTTACCTTTTGATTTGATTTTTTATATAGCTGGACTACAATCGATTCCTGATTCTTTGTTGGAATCTTCTATGATAGATGGTGCAAATCTCTGGCAACGTATGTGGAAGATAAAATTTCCATTGTTATCACCTATAAGTTTTTATTTGTTTATAATGAATTTTACAACAACTATGTTTACTTCATTTGGTATTATTGATATTATGACAAAGGGTGGACCTTCAGGAACTACAACAACTTTGATATATAAATTATACTTAGATGCATTTACCTATACAAATAATGGTTCTGCCGCAGCTCAATCTGTTATAATGTTTGCTATTATGGGAGTTATCACAGTAATCTATTTCAAAGGCGTCGAAAAATCCGTCCACTATCAGTGAGGTGATCTTAATGGCTTCAAGTATTTCAAGGAGAAAAAAAGTTAATTTAATTTTATCTGAAATAATATTAATACTTATTTCATTAATAGTTATGGCTCCAATATTATTGGCGTTTAGTATGAGTTTTATGACTTATACAGAGGTTTATACATTTCCACCTAAATTATTTCCAAGTACATTTCACTGGCAGAATTATGCAGAGGCTTTAAAATTAGTTGATTTAGGAAGAATGCTTATTAATTCGTCAATTATAGCATTTTTTATTACATTTGGTAAGTTGATTACAGGAACGCTTGCAGGTTATGCCTTTGCGAACTTTCAATTTAGAGGAAAGAATTTGTCATTTATGTTATTATTTATAACCTTATTTTTGCCGGCAGAAACAGTTATGATTTTGCCATTATTCCTTATAATGAAGCAATTTGGCTGGATCAATACATATTATGCGCTTATTATACCTTTTACTGCAAGTGCCACAAATGCATTTTTAATGAGACAGCATTTTATGACAATACCAAAAGAATTAAGCGATGCTGCTAAGATAGATGGCGCAACGTCAATGCAATATTTCTGGAAGATTTTATTGCCATTATCCAAATCAATGCTTGGTGGTGCAGCGTTAATCAACTTTGTTTATGCATGGAATCTCTATTTATGGCCATTGATAGTAACAATGGACGATAAAATGAAAACTGTTCAAATTGGTATAAAGATGTTAATTAGTTCTGATGCTGCTAATAATTGGGGAATAATAATGGCTGGTACAATGATAGCGCTTGTTCCAACATTGATTATATTCTTTGCCATCCAGAACCTATTTGTTAAGAGTCTTGTTAGTTCAGGGCTTAAAGGATAAAAAAACCGGGTCTTTAAAAAGTCCCGGTTTTTATTATTTTATTTATTTTTTGTCGGTAAATGACACGAATTCAACAGTTCCTCTTTGTCTTACAGGTTGTGTATATAAATCCATTAACATATAAACTTCATCTGGAACATCTGTTTCTACATTTAATCCCAATTCTTTTGCTTCTTCAACTGTTATTGGGTAATCATGAGTCCATCTTCCTTCTGTTAAGGTTTCTGATAATTTTTTAGCTTTTTCTTCTCCGAATCTGTCCTTTAATAATTCATATATAAATTTCTGAACCTGATGAATGGATTTTTTTGCAACGTCTGCAAGTATTAATGTTTGATCATCGACTTTATCCACACCTTTTTGTTCAACTGCTCTAACGATACTTGGAGCGGGATTTTGGCCTAATTGTGGATCAACAGGACCTAAAACGGCATGGGGATCCATTATTATTTTGTCTGCTGATAATGAGATTAATGTTCCGCCGCTCATTGCATAATGAGGAACAATTACCCGTGTTTCTGCTGGATGATCGTGTAAAGCCTTGGCAATTTGTGTAGCAGCTAATACAAGGCCTCCTGGTGTGTGTATAATTAAATCTATAGGCTTATCTTTAGGTGCTTTTCTTATAGCTCTTAATATTTCTTCGCTATCTTCTATATTAATGAATTTATAGAATGGCATTCCTAAAAATCCCATACTTTCCTGTCTGTGTATAAGAGTAATAACTGTTGAATTCCTCTTTTTAGATAACGAGGACAAAAGACCTTTCCTTGAAGCAATTAACTGTGCAAATTTAAACTGTGGCCCGAGTAAAATATAGAACATAAATATGAGCCACAATAAAGAACCTAAACCTGTTGTCACTTATACCACCTCCTATGAAAAATTTTTCATTGTTATTAATAATAATGTTTTTTAATCTTTTTTAAATCTATTATACCATAATCAGGTATATTTAATTAATTTAAGTATATGAATATTTCATTTTTTCTGGTATACTACATTTGTGAAATATTATTTACGGGGTTATTATTATGGAGATTTTTGTAATTACAACCGAAGCTGGAAGTATTAAAGGATTTGTGAAAAATAATAAGATTATAGAAATAAAATTTTATAATGATTATCTTGAAGAATATTATGATAATCATACGGCTTTGTTTTATAAAACTATAAAAAAGTATTTTAAAGGATACGATGTTCTTGATGAATTGCCTTATGAAAAGTATTTTAAAACTGTTTTTGAGGAAAGAGTAATGAAGACTTTAAAAAATAAAGTATTATTTGGACATGTTGTATCTTATGGAGAGCTAGCAGTTATGGCAGGGTATCCGCGCGCAGCAAGAGCTGTTGGAACTGTTATGGCACATAATAATCTTCCATTGATATTTCCGTGTCATAGGGTTATTAAAAGCGATGGAAGGATTGGAAATTTTGGACCCGGGCAACACTGGAAAGAGTTTTTGTTAAAAATTGAAAAATATATTGTGTAACAAACTTTAACCTTTATAAAACATTCAAGAATAAATTGGAATATATAATATCTTTGAGGTGATAATAATGTCAAAACGCTTACATCCAAAAGTTTTTAAAGTCCCTATTGACAGGATTAGAATGGGTTATTATTCGGATAAGTATTTTACAAGATATGTTGAGGTGTTAAAAAAAGACAATAAGCATGTTAACGTGCTTTATCAGTATTTTCCCAGAAAGGATTGTGTTGTTGTAGGAATTGATGAAGCACTTGCTATTTTAAGATTTGGAACTGGTTATTATAGGGATGAAGAAAAAGCTAATGAATTGTTTAACAGTATTTTAGAATTGGAGAAAGCTTTACAAAATGCAGCTCATAAGATGGATAAAGAGGAATTGCTTGAAATAACGTCAAAAAAATGGGATTTAAGGATGATGTTAAATGATTTATGGGTTGATAAATGGAATGAAATAGAAGTTAAAGCACTATTTGATGGTGACGAAGCAAAGGATATGGAACCGGTTTTGACTATTGAAGGAGATCCGTCATATTTTGGATATCTTGAAACAATTTTATTGGGAGTATTGGCAAGGGCTACCTCAACTGCCACTGCTGTTAAAAAGGTTGTAGATGTTGCCAATGGAAAGCCTATATTATTTTTTAGTGCAAGATTTGACCATTTCTGGGTACAGGCAACCGATGGTTATGCGGCGTTAAAAGCAGGTGCTTTTGGTGTATCAACAGACGCTAATGCAGATTATTGGGGAATAGAATCATTGGGTACAATTCCGCACGCATTAATTGCTTCATATGATGGTGATACAACAGCAGCTGCAATAGCCTTTGATAAACATATTGAAGGAAATGTAAATAGAATAGTTCTTGTAGATTGGGATAATGATGTAATTGGAACGACGATGAAGCTTGTATCAAGGTTTTATGAATATGTAACAGGTGAAAAATTTATTCTAGGTAAAACAGATCCTTCTGTTATAATAGGACCGGGAAAAAACAAAATATGGGGTGTGCGTTTTGATACATCTGGAAGTTTAAGGGATAAGAGCGTTATTCCAAAGGACAAATCTTCTCTTGGGGTTAATCCTGAGCTCGTATGGCGTGCAAGACAGGTTTTTGATGAAAATGGTTTAAAGGATTTAAAGATTTTAGTTTCAGGCGGTTTTGATGCTGAGAAAATAAAATTATTTGAAACTTTAGATGTACCCGTTGATAGCTATGGTGTGGGTTCAAAATTGTTAAAAGAAAAGATAGATTTTACTGCAGATATTGTTGAAGTAAATGGAAAACATTGTGCCAAGGTGGGAAGAAAAAAAGGAGATTTATCAAGATTATCAGTGGTTTCAAAAAAATATTGGGAAGAATAAATTAAAATATAAAATTAAATTATTAAAGGAGGATTATAAAATGGAAAAAGGTACATGGGTTGTTAAAAAGGGTTTTGCTGAAATGTTCAAAAATGGAGTTATAATGGATGTTACAACTGCAGAACAGGCAAAGATTGCTGAAGAAGCTGGTGCAGTTGCAGTTATGGCTCTTGAAAGAGTTCCAGCAGATATTAGAAAAGCTGGTGGAGTTGCAAGAATGGCAAGTATTTCAAAGATAAAAGAAATCATGGAAGCAGTTTCTATTCCTGTAATGGCAAAGGTTAGAATTGGACATATTGCTGAAGCAAGAGTGTTGGAAGCTTTAGGTGTTGATTTTATAGATGAATCAGAAGTTTTAACTCCTGCTGATGATAAATATCATATAAATAAACACGATTACAAAGTTCCTTTTGTTTGTGGTGCAAGAAACCTTGGTGAAGCATTAAGAAGAATTGCAGAAGGTGCTGCAATGATTAGAACAAAAGGTGAAGCTGGAACAGGTAATATTGTTGAAGCAGTAAAACACATGAGACAGGTTATGGATGAAATAAGATTAGTTCAAAATATGCCAGAAGAAGAATTGGTAACATATGCAAAACAGATAGGAGCTCCTGTAGATTTAGTTGCAGAAGTTAAAAAATTAGGAAGATTACCTGTAGTTAACTTTGCAGCTGGTGGAGTAGCAACACCTGCTGATGCAGCATTAATGATGATGCTCGGTTCAGATGGTGTATTTGTTGGTTCAGGTATTTTCAAATCAAAAGATCCAAAGAGAATGGCAAAGGCTATAGTTGAAGCTGTATTGCATTATGACGATCCAGAAAAATTAGTAAAGATCAGTGAAGACGTTGGAGAAGCTATGGAAGGATTGGAAATTGATAAATTAGATGTACACTTACAGGAAAGAGGATGGTAATGTGAAAATAGGTGTATTGGCAGTTCAGGGAGATATCCGTGAACATGCAAATATGATTGAAAAGATAGGTCATACACCTATAAGAGTTAAGTCAATAGAAAAATTAAATGAAGTAGAAGGGCTTATTATTCCTGGCGGTGAAAGTACCACTATCACAAAGTTACTCAAGAAAACAGGATTATGGGATGAAATTATAAAGAAAGCAAAAGAAGGATTTCCTATTTTTGGCACATGCGCCGGGATGATAGTGCTTTCAAATGGAATAAAAAAGTATGAAAAACAGGATACAATGAAGCTTATTGATATAATTGTTGAAAGAAATGCTTACGGAAGACAGGTATTTTCATTTGAAGAAATATTAAAATTTAGAGGTAATGATATAAAGGTAACATTTATAAGAGCACCAAAAATTGTTGAATACGGTGAAAATGTTGAAAAATTAATAGAATATAAAGATGCACCTGTACTTGTAAGGCAAAATAATATCTTAGCAGCTTCATTTCACCCTGAAATAGAAGATGATCCATCTGTTCATGAATACTTTGTGGAAGAGATGGTTAAAAAGTCAAAATAAAAGAAGGTGAATTGTTTAATGATTCCATTAAATGGATTTCTTGCACATTTTATTGCAGATCATGCATTTACAAATGTATATTCTGATACATTAAAGGATAAAAATAAATTAATGACCCATATATTGTGGAGTTTCTTTGTAATATTGACATTTACATTTGAATCCTTAAAAAGCGTTGCGGGAATAATAGCATTTTTTGTGCTTGTATCTTATCATGTAGGTGTAGATATTTACAGATCAAAGAAAGGGACTGATTTTAAGAAAGAATTAGCATATTTAGCCGGGGCTTTTTTGATAAATGTAGTATTTTTTGAAGTATATATACATTCCTATATATCAAAGGAGTTTGTGTATTATTTAATAGGGATGATGTTTGCAACGAGTTTTGGCTCTTTTATTGAAAGGACATTTAATATAATAGATCCACAAATGAAGGATACAGCAGGTGCTTCAGAACGATTGGCTATATATATATTCTTAAGTAAATTTAAAGCGGAACTTGTACTGGTATCGATTTTTGCAGGACTTTTATATCGTTTTTTCTTTGTAAAAGAAAAATCAAAGGAATGGATTTTTTCTCCAATTTATGGTGTTATAGTATCTTCGATATGGATATTATTTATGAATGTGGTGTTATAAATGATATGGGCAATATCTGATATTCATGGAATGTATGATAATTTGATAAAGGTTTTAAATCAAATACCGGAAAATGATAAAATAATATTTCTTGGAGATTATGTGGATCGAGGGCCTGGTTCAAGACAGGTCCTTGATCTTTTATTTAAATTAAAAAATAGAGCGGTGTTTTTAAAAGGAAATCATGAAGATATGATGCTTGATTATTTTGAAAATACGGGTAAATATAAAGAGGGTGCATGGTTTAGAAATGGTGCCCAGGCAACACTTGATAGTTTTAATAATGATATTGAAGAAAAATATCTTGATTTTATTAGAAATTTAAAGCTTTATCATATTGAAAAAATTGGAACTCAAAAATATTTGTTTGTACATGGAGGTATTAGACCAGGAATTTCTCTTTCTGATCAAGCGGAGCGTGATTTGTTGTGGATAAGAGATGATTTTTATATGAGTGATCAGCCTTATGAAGATTACATTGTTATACATGGTCATACACCAACAAAATATATTACCGGTGAATACGAGGTATATTTTAGAAAGTTAGATGATAAAATTCTCAGCATAGATATAGATACCGGTTGTGTATATGGCGGTAAGTTATCGGCTCTTGGTATATCAAATGATAATAAGTATGATATAATATCAATATAGAGGTATTTTATTTATCGGAGGGATAAAAAATGGAAAGATTAGAATTTTTCACAATTACAGGCGAAGACGGAAATGAATATAATTTTATGTTTTTGGAAGAATTAAAGATTAATAATCAAAGGTATTGGATTTGTTATGAAGCTTTTAAGGAAGAAGATAGTGAAGATATAGTGTTAGGAGATACAGTTGCATTTAAGGTAAATTCAGAAAAGGGTGAATTGTTCTTAGATGCTGTTGAAGATGATGAAGAACTTGAATTGGTTGAAGAAGAATGGAAAAAGGTAATGGAAGATGTCGATATTGATGAAAATGAAGAATTTTTTTTGATAGAGGATGACGATTCAAAAGATAATAATTAATTATAAACAGGTGAAAGAATGATGGAAAATGCGGCGAAACTATTTGATATAAAGTTTATTCTGGATCGTTTTGATAAGCCTATTTTTAATAAAAATCTTGAATTGTTAGAGAAGAATAATATACATCCAAAATTGGTATGTATTCTAACTTCTGATGATCCTGGAAGTGTTTCTTATTCCAGGGGTATTAAGGGTATATGTAAAAGATATAATATAGAATTTGAAAGCGTTGTGGTACACAGCAGAGAAGAGCTGGAAGAAAAGATAGAATACTATAATAAAGATGTTCAAACACATGGTATTATTGTTATGTACCCTACACCCTTTGAGGTTAAAGATACGCATTTTATGAATATGATTTCCCCTGAAAAGGATATAGAAGGGCTGCATCATTCATATATGGGATATCTTGTTCAACATGAAGGTTATGAAGATCCAAAGCATTTAAGAAAATTAGTAATACCACCAACAGCAAAAGGAATATTATATGTATTAAAACGATATAGATTAATATTTGAGAATATAAAAAGAAAAACAGGAAATTATCCAGATAATTTTGATAGAAATCCATTTTCTTTAGAAGGCAAAAAAATAGTTGTAATTAATGATTCACTTGCTGTTGGAAGATCCCTGGCTTTAATGTTGTTAAATGAAAATGCCAGTGTAAGGGTTTGTCAGAAATATACAGATTATGAGGATATTTTAAAGTTTGTTTCTATTTCAGATATAATAGTTTCTGCAGTTCCATCGTCAAAATTTATTATTCCAACAGAAAAGGTGCCTCAAAATTCTATAGTATTTGATATTTCTTTTGAAGGAAATTTTGAGTATCCTTCTATATTTGATAAAGTATATAAGATTTCACCTAAATGGAATCTTGTTAAAAAAGGAAATCGTATTAATGATATGACATTGCACAGGCTTATTTCAAATATGTTTTATCTTGTAAATAGGAAACTTCCAGATACTGATTTATTGGAATTAAGAAAATTTGAAGATAATATACTTAGTCTATAATAAATAAAAATGGTTCGGCTTTTGCCGAACCATTTTTATTATTGCACTTCGCCAAGAAGTTCTTTTACTTTTCTGTGGATTCTTGCTTTCTTTCTTGCAGCGTTATTCTTGTGAATAACACCTTTTTTAGCTGCTTTATCAATTACAGAAAATGCATTGTTTAATAATTCTAATACTTCTTCTCTTTCTTTTTTAGCTTCTACTGCTGCTAATACTTTTTTAATTGAGTTTTTAACTCTTGTTTTGTATGATTTGTTTCTTAATCTTCTTTTTGCTGTTTGTCTAACTCTTTTTTTAGCTGATTTTACGTTTGGCACTTTGATTTTCCTCCTTTTATATTATTTTATTAATTATAATCCAAATGCAGCTTTTAATTCATTAACCTTATCTGTTCTTTCCCATGGGAATTCAACATCTGTTCTTCCAAAATGTCCATATGCTGCTGTTTTTCTGTAAATAGGTTTTAATAGGTCTAAGTTTTTAATTATTGCACCAGGTCTGAAATCAAACATTGTTGTTACTACTTCATATAATTTTTCTTCGTCAACCTTTGCTGTACCTTTTGTATCAATTAATATTGATACTGGTTCAGCTACACCAATAGCATATCCTAATTGAATCATTACTTCATCGGCTAATCCAGCAGCTACTATGTTCTTAGCAACGTAACGTGCCATGTAGTGTGCTGATCTGTCAACCTTTGTTGGATCCTTTCCGCTGAATGCTCCTCCACCGTGTGGAACCCAACCGCCGTATGTATCAACTATAATTTTTCTTCCTGTTAATCCTGTATCAGCGTGTGGTCCTCCAAGAACAAATCTTCCTGTTGGATTTACCAATATTTTTGTATTCTTTGTTAATAAATGTTCTGGAATTATTGGTTTAATTACGTGTTCAATTAAAGCTTCTCTAATTTCTTCAATTGTTACGTCTGGTTCGTGTTGAGTGGAAATTAATACTGTTTCAACTTCTATAGGTTTATTGTTTTCATCATATTCAACAGTAACCTGTGTTTTTCCATCAGGTCTTAAGAATTTTAATGTGCCATTTTTTCTAACTTCTGCAAGTCTGTATGCTAATTTGTGAGCAAGAACTATTGGTAAAGGCATCATTTCAGGTGTTTCATTTGTTGCGTAACCAAACATAATACCCTGGTCACCAGCGCCAAGCTTTTCGTAAGGATCCTCTTCTTTGATTTTTCCTTCTTTTACTTCTAAAGCTTTATCAACACCCATTGCAATATCAGGTGATTGTTCGTCTATTGACACTAAAACTGCTGAAGTTTCTCCATCAAAACCAAATTTTGCTCTTGTATATCCAATGTCTAATATTGTCTGTCTTACGATTTTTGGTATATCTACATAAGCTTTTGTTGAAATTTCTCCAGCTATTACAGCAACACCTGTTGTCACCAATGTTTCAACTGCAACCCTTGAGAATGGGTCTTTTTCCAATAAAGCATCTAAGATTGCGTCGGAAATTTGGTCTGCTACTTTATCTGGATGTCCTTCTGTTACACTTTCGCTTGTGAAAAGTCTTTTTTTCAATTCTCTTCCTCCTTTATGAAAATTTATTAATATCCGAATTATTATTATACCAAAAATATGAATCAATAGGCGTATAAAAAATTAACGTTAAAATAAAATCTATTGTATTTTGAGTTACATTTCTTTTACCAGTATTAATTTATATACCTTTATACTTCCCCAGATATCTTCAAGTATTAGTTCTGCAGGATTTTTATCTTTTAAAGTAAAGGCTATTTCATTCCATCTATTTACCTTTATTGGTGTAATAAATGATGAAGAATATAATTTAATCCAATACGTAAATAAATTTGAACCATAACCATAAATAGCATTTGGTGAATACATTTCGTCTTCTCTTATTGCATCGAATTCTATTTCATATACTAATTCATCATTAACCCTTAATGAAATCTTTCTTGGAATTATTGTTGTATTATCACCAACTTTTTCTGAAACTTTTACTTCGAGTTTTGGTAAAGTGGTAAATGGAACTTCAGTTACCTGATCATCTAATAATTTATATGTTCTATTATTTGATCTAATTTCAAATGCCTGTAATTTTCTTGGTCTCATTTCAACATAATCAACAAATTCAAGTGCATCTCTTACTATTTCTATTTCATTATTTCCCGATTTTTTAACTTCTCTAATTTCAAAGTGAACATGTGGAACTTCAGCTTCACCACTTTTTCCAGAATATCCAATTTCTTCACCTTTTGATACCCTTATTTCATCATCAGGAAATTTTATTTCTGCAAATGTATTTCCAAATTCGCTTACCACAGAATTTGCGATTTCTGCCATTAGTCCTTTGAAAGAATTTAAATGAGCGTATACGCTTATTAAATCATAGTCTGGATGATATATAAATATAGTATTTCCATAAACCTTATGATTTACCCATAATTTGCACACATATCCATCAGCTGCGGCATTTACAGGATAACCAATTCTTGAAAAAGATGAAAAATCTATTCCCAGATGGAAATGTGGTTTATCTCCAGTATCTCTATATTCTCCAAATGAAGATGTAAGATATGAATCCTTAACCGGCGGTAAAAACCTTTGAGAAAATACCGTTAAAACACTTAATAAAATTACGGTAAATACTAAAAATTTTTTCATAAAGCACCTCCATTGCGCGCATATATCTTTAATTTTATATCTGTATTATTGAATGTAATTTCCTCTATACCAATTTTACCACGTTTTTTAAACCAGTTTTGAACATTTTTATATTCTTCTTCAATTTCAAAAGTTTTTATTATCTCTTCTTCAATTAATTTATCCTGTATAGCTTTTTTTAAATTTTCAATGTTCTCGCCGGTTTTACATGAAATGAAAATAGCGTTTTTATATCTGTTTTTTAAAATTGAAAGTTGTTCATCATTAATTTTATCTATTTTATTAAAAACCAGTATACGTGGAATATCTAAAGCTTTAATATTCTCTAAAACATCATATGCGGTACTTATTCTTTCTTCAATATTTTGAGATGAAATATCTACGAGATGTATGATTAGATCGGAATATTTTATTTCTTCCAGCGTGGATTTAAATGCTTCTATTAATTCATGAGGAAGATTTCTAATAAATCCTACCGTGTCAGATAATATAACAAAGAGTCCAGAAGGAAGCATTACTCTCCTGGACTTTGGAGACAGAGTTGAAAACATTTTTTCAGAAATTTTTATCTTGTTTTCATGGCTTAATTCTTTTAATAAAGTTGATTTTCCAGCACTTGCGTATCCCACAATGGAAACTTTTATTATGTCTTTTTTGTTTTTTCTTGTAAGTTCTCTTTGGGATTTAATCTTTTTTAGTTTATTTTGAATTTTAGATATTTCATTTTTTATGGTTCTTTTTTTGTATTCTTTTTCCTGTTCACCTGGACCTCTTGTTCCAATACCCCCACCGGTTCTGGACATTTCGCTTCCAAGACCATATATCCTTGGAAGTATGTGCTTGAGAGTAGCAAGTTTTATTTGTAACTTGCTTTCCTGAGTTTCGGCATGCTCCGAAAAAATCTTTAATATTACATCTGTTCTATCGTATACTTCAATATTAAGCTCTTTTGAAATATGAATATATTGTCTCGGAGATAATTCAGAATTTATAACGAGCACTTCTGCATCAACAAACGCAATAAGTTCTTTCAAATCTTCAAACTTTCCTTTTCCAATAAAAGTGAGAGGGTCTGGTTTATTTAAATTTTGATGTATGTATTCAACGATTTCTATATTTATATTTTTGGATAATTCTATTATCTCCTCAACATCTTCTCTTAAGTTTTTGCTGTTTATGAGAACTAATACACCTTTCTTAATTCTCATTACCTCCTGATTGATTTTCCTGATATTGCTGCTGGAAAAGCTTTACGTATTTCATAGGAACAATCATTTTTACTGCATGTTTATAAACTAATGATTGTTGTCCTTTTTTCTCTAAAAGAATGGTGAAATTATCAAATGATTTTATGTATCCTGATGTCTGAAATCCACCTTCAAAATAGATTTTACATTCAATTTTATTTGTTCTCAATAAATTTAAAAAACGTTCTTGCAAATTAAATTTTTCTGCCATGGTCATACCCCCCTTAAATAATATTGAAAAAAGTAATATAAGTTTTTTTATTCATTAAAACCATTCTTAATGATTTTTTTGATTTTTTCAACAGGATTTTTTTCTTCTGAAAGATTTATCCATATAGCGTTTTTATATCCTCTAAAATAAATAATCTGGCGTCGTGCATACCTTCTTGTATTTCTTTTTATTAAATGTATCATTTTATCATAATCAACTTTTCCCTCAATATATTCTAATACTTCTTTATATCCAATAGTATTCATTGAATTTAAGTTTTTGTTATAACCCATTCTTAATAGATTTTTTACTTCGTCAATTAAACCCATTTCTATCATTTTTTCAACACGTGTATTTATCCTTTCATGTAATTCTTTTCTATCTCTGTCTAAAATTATAATTTGAAATTCGTAAGGATTTTCTGTTTTCTGGCTTTTTATTAAGTCTGACATTCTTTTGCCGGAAAGTATATATATTTCCAACGCTCTAATGCTTCTTTTTAAATCATTGGGATGTATTCTTACATAACTTTCTGGATCCACATCTTTTAATATTTCTCTTATTATACCATGCTGAGAATATTCTAATTTTTTTAAATAGCTTCTTAAACTTAAAGAAGATGGTGCTTCAAAAAAACCTCGTGATACTGCATCAAAATATAATCCAGTTCCGCCTGAAATTATAGGAATCTTTCCTTTATTAAGGACTTCTTTTATTTTTTTTAATGCATCTACTCTATACATGTATGCATTATAATGTTCATCAGGTGAAACGAAATCAATTAAGTGATGTGGAATTTTTTCTCTTTCTTCTGGTGTTGGCTTTGCTGTACCTATATTCATATATTTATAAATTTGCCTTGAATCACAAGAAATAACCTCGAACTTTTCGCCGAGGTTAGTGAGTATATTCGTTTTTCCAACTGCAGTAGGACCTAATATTGCCGTTAGTTTCATTTTAAGTATATCACTCCATAATATACCCCTGAATTTTTGCTTCCATCTACTTTATCAAATTTATATTTATCCCATATAGAATCTTTAATGTGGGCTTTTATTACTACCTTATCTTTTGCTACTCGTTTCATTTCCTCAATATCTTCAATTTCAAGTGGGTCATATACTGCGAATTTTCTTAAAGGATTTAGAGCTGATGATTCAAAAACAGGATTTTCAAACATTGGATCACAATAAATTATATCATAACTTTTATCTTTTTGTTTTTTTAAGAATGATTTATAATTTGCGTGTATTATTTCTATTCTTTTTGAAGCCTCTTTTATCCATTTTATTTTAAAAGGATAATATGGCATACTTTCTTTTACAACAAGATATATAGGGAAAGATCCTTCTACACCTATTAATTTTCCATCTGTTAATTGAGAAGCTATTAATAATGCTTCACTACCAAGACCAAAGGTTAAATCCAGAACTGTTTCATTACCTTTTAATTCAAGATTATTTAATAAATAATCCTTTTTGTCGGCAACATAATTTTTCATTCTTATTTTTACAATAGAAGGATGAAAGAAAAATTCAAAATCACCTTTTTTTAATTTTAAAGTGAGGTTCTTTTCAACCACAAAGTATATATCTTTTGCCTTTAAATGCCTTCTGTTTTTATATACTCCGTTATATTGTTCAGCGAGTTGCTTCGCCCGTTGTATTTGTTCCTTCGATGGTTTGTGGGATGTTGTTATAATTAATTTTTCCATTTTCAAGGGTCACACCTTTCTTTTCAAGGAATTCTTTTATCATATCCCTTTCTTTTTCAAGCTCTTTCAATTGTTCCTTTAGATTTTCGAATTCCGATTGAGTTTTTTTGTATTCCTCGGTTAAACTGGAATACACTATAAACATTCTTACCATTTGAATACTAAAATAAAGTATAACAAATATTACAGCTATGTATATTATTATAAAGCCTATATTTAATTTCTTTTTTTCTTTTTTCTTTTTTCCAACAACAAACTTTTTTCGTTGAGCCATAATTATCCCTTTAATCCGGAACGTGCAATTCCTGCAACAAAGTATTTTTGCATGAATATAAATAGTATAATAATTGGTATTACTGAGAATGTAGATGCAGCCATTAACAGGTTATACATGGTACCAGATTCTGTGGTAAATGTTTGCAATCCTACAGCCAATGTTCTCATTTCAGGTGACTTTGTAACTATTAATACCCATAAGAATGCATTCCAGCTACCAACAAATTTTAACAATGCACCTGTTATAATTGCAGGTTTACTTAATGGAACCATTACAGTCCATAAGAATCTCCAGCTACTGCTTCCATCAATTTTTGCAGCGTCCCATAAATCATTTGGTATGGTTAAGAATTGTTGTCTTAAAAGGAATATAGCAAATACGCTTACTATCCATGGAATTATCAGCGCATAGTATGTATCAAGCCATCTAAATTTACTTATTGTGATAAAGTTAGGAACGAGCATTACTTCTCCTGGAACCATCATAGTTGCAAGGAAGAGCGTGAATAATGCATTTTTACCCCAGAATTCCAGTTTGGCAAATGCAAAAGCTGCCATTGCTGCAATTAAGATTTCAAATATTGTAGTAGTAGTTGCCATAAATACAGTATTTATATAGTATTTTGAAAATGGTGCAGCATGCCATGCATCAACATAATTCTGGAAGACATTTGCAAATACCTGTGAAGGTGTAAATTTAGCTTTCATAGTAGGATTATCTTCAAGGAACCATATTGCATAAGTATCCTTAAAGTATATTTCTATATTTGAGTAATTTCTGTAATATACTTTTTCAACATTTTCCGGTTTTTGAATTAATTTTACTTCTGAGATAGAATCAGAATACAATTTATTAAATGTTTCAAGAATATTGTTGTAATCTTTTCTCATTTTTGCGAGTTTTATGAGGTCTTCAGCTTTAAAGTTTTGATTTTTTACAAATTCTTTATCAAAAGGATTTAAATATTGTTCAACATTATCAGGTTGAAGTTTATCAATGTATTTTGTAAGATTTCTTATGACCATTAAAGTTCTTGAAAGGTCTTCAGATTTTATTTTTAATATATTTAATGTATGTTCATTGAATTTATGTTCAAGTGCAAGAACAAATTCATCTTTTATTTCAAATATATCATCATTTTCATTTAAAGCTTTTTTAAATTCTTCAGGAATATTGGAATTATGAAAAGCTTTTAAGAAGTTTTCTTTCATATCTTCTTTAGTTGGGACGTTAAATTGGATTATATTAATCTTTGCTGCTTTTTTCTGAATATCAGAGTAATTCTTTTCAAAGAATACTTTAAATTCCAGAGAATTTTTACTGTTAATTATTGAGGAATAAATATTTTTTTCAAGAAGCCTATTCACCCTTCTTAAATACATGTCATTAAATGAAACAAATTTACTTTCGAGATTTGTTAAAAGGGCTAAAACCTTATTTATTTCATTATCACTTACAATTCCTGTTCCTTTGGACATTTCAACAACTACTGATGAAACATTTGATAATTCTGTTTTTAGAGAAAAAAGATACTCTTTTAATTCTTCTTTTTTTCTTGCTTTTTCTTCTTTGACCACTGAGGAATCTGTGCTTTTCACTTTTAAATATGGAAGTCTATCTAAGGATACCTTTGTAAATTTATCTATATAATTTATGGAATCTTTTATTTCTTTGTCTAAATATTTTAATAATTGAGATTTTTTAAATAATCCATTTGCTGTTGAATATAAGCTAAAATAGAATTTTTCAAAGGATTCAGGGCTATTATCCAATGTGTTGATTTCTGCAGAAAGATCAGGAACTAATGGATAATTAGCATTATACTCTTTTATTTTTTCTACTAAACTATTAAGTTCCTGATTATCAGCATAATCAAGTTTAGAAAAAGTTAAGGTTATTAACCCTCTTCTTACAGGGTCATCTTCGATAATTAATAATTTTTTATATGGATTATATGTATCTTCACTTTGTGCTGCTCTGAATTCTGCGAGACTGAGTCCGCTTTTAGAACTTCCAGAAGATGAGGTTCCTTTTACATTAACCATAATTTCTGATTTGAAGTTTTTAGATGTCCACCTTGGTGGCCATTGAGCAATTTCACTGCTGCTTTTAAATGATGTAACAACCATCCATGCAAATGGCATTGCCATTATTATTGCTCCACCTATAATTAAAAGATAAACTATTGTAATTCCCATTGTATTAAAGAATTTATTCCATGACATTTTTAAAGGCCTCCTTTATTATGAATCGTAATGTACACGTTTTTTACCGGCAACAAATTGTATAAATGTAAATATGAGTATTATACCAAATAATACATATGCCGCAGCACTTGCCTGACCCATACGCTGTTCGCCATAGAACTTTTCAAATACATAATAAACTACGGTTAAACCACTATTGTTATATGGTCCAGGAAGCCCTGAATACAATACGAATATTTCAGAGAAGACCTTAAATGCACCAATCATTGAAACTATTAGTATAAAGAATGTTGTTGGCGATAATAAAGGCCATGTTATATGAACAAATTTCTGCCATGAGCTTGCACCATCAACTTCTGCTGCTTCATAATAACTTTTATCGATATTCTGTAATCCAGCGAGGAAGATTATTGAATAATATCCAACAAGTTTCCAGATTGAGATTATAGCAATTGTTGGTATTGTCCATTTTTCATCTTTTAACCATAAAATCTTTTCCACACCAAAGAATGAAAGGATATAATTCAAAAGCCCGTTATCGTTAAATATCCATTGCCATACAAGAGATACAGCAACAACACTGGTAACAAAAGGAATAAAGTATATTGTTCTAAATACAACCTTTCCTTTTACTTCCTGATAGAATAACATGGCTATTACCAATGAAAGGAATATTGTTATTGGCATTGACAATAAAACGTAATAGCTTGTATTCCATATAGCTTTAAGAAAATCCGCTTCTTCTTTTGCCATACTAAGATAAGTAACAATTTCTGGTATATGAATTAATTTGATTCCTGCAACATATACTGTAATCAATATAATCATTCTTAATAATAATTTATCAGGAGTTCCTTCTATTTTTTTCATAGCAGCGATGGCTGTATAGGAAAAGGCTAACCATAAAAATATTATCCATTGAAGTTGATAAGATATAACATTCCATAAAATAAAGGTTATAGCACTTATAACAGCATTTAAAATAATAATATTTTTCACTTTTTTATCTGAAATCCTTTTCAAATCAAGCAATACTGTTAAGAAATATATTGTAGCAAATATGAGGAAAAATGTTCCTAAAAAAGCCACGTTAAAAGTCATTGAAACTGGGTGTTTTAATTTAAATAATTGAATGTAATTATCAAAGCCTATAAATTGTGGATTAGCCTGATTTTTAAAATCCCATTTAAAGAAACTCAAAACAAATGAATAAATAATAGGCCAGAATACAAAGATTGATAAAACAATCATTGAAGGTAAAAGATAAAGGTATGCAGTTATACTTTCTCTGGTTCTTCTCCAGGCATGTGGAGATAAGAAGTATTTAGAAACTTTCATAATCACGAATAATACTACAGCTATACTGACGCCAATTACGGGAATAAGAATCTCAGCTGGCATAAAACTTCCTCCTATCTCTATTTAATTATTTTAATTTTTTTGCTAAGTCAATAAGTTGATTTACAATTTGATTGAAATCTGGATTTTCATTTGTTCTTTGTCTGAGAAATTGATTTATATTATCTATTTCCCTTTTTGCTATATCTATCTTAGGGTTTGTTCCTTCTTTATAAGCACCAACCTCTATTAAATCCTTTGCATCATTATATGTTGCCATTATGTCTCTTACCCTATACGCAGCTTCAAGATGTTCTTCTTTTGCAACGGTAGACATTAACCTACTAATACTTGCAAGTACATCTATAGCCGGATAATGCGAAGATTCAGCCAATCGTCTTGAAAGAAGGATATGACCGTCAACAATACCTCTAACTGTATCTGAAATGGGTTCATTAAAATCATCACCTTCAACAAGTACAGTATATATTGCTGTAATACTTCCTTTATCAGAATTACCCGCTCTCTCTAAAATTTTTGGTAATTCAGCAAATACACTTGGTGTATATCCGCGTGTTGCTGGTGGTTCACCTATGGACAATCCTATTTCCCTTTGTGCCATAGCCCAACGGGTAAGTGAGTCAACCATAAGCATTACATTATATCCCTGATCTCTAAAATATTCAGCAATTGTTGTAGCGCTTAATAGAGCCTTTGTTCTCATTAAGGCTGGTTGATCTGAAGTTGAAACAACAACTACCGAACGTTTTAAACCTTCTTCGCCAAGATCGCGCTCTATAAACTCTCTTACTTCACGACCTCGTTCACCGATTAAAGAAATAACGTTTATATCAGCAGAGGTATTTCTTGCTATCATACCAAGTAATGTACTCTTTCCAACACCACTTCCAGCAAATATACCAATCCTTTGCCCTTTGCCAAGTGTAATTAAACCATCTATAGCTCTAATTCCAACAGGAAGAGGTTCCTCTATTTTATTTCTTATTAAAGGATTTGGTGGTGGTGAGTAAATGGAACGATATTTTTCTGCATATAGAGGTTTACCATCCATAGGCCTTCCCAATCCATCAAGAACACGACCAAGAAGATTATTAGAAACGCCAATGGACACCTTTCTATTTAATTTTTTTACTCTGGCACCAACATATAATCCGTGAACATCTTCAAATGGCATGAGCAAAACCTTGTTTCCAACGAAACCAACAACTTCACACAGAGCAGTACTTCCATCTTTTAAGGTTATAGAACACAAATCTCCCAGAGAAACATCAGGTCCTCTGGATTCTATAACCACACCGGTTATTCTATCCACTATTCCTTCAAGGGAAAATATATCCAGTTCGTTTAAACGTTGATTTATGTTTTCCAGTATATCGTTATGAGTTTTCATTTAATTCTTCCTCTATAATTTTACTTACAGTTTTTATTAATTCGTTCCTGTTAATTACAACTTTACCCATATTTGTATGTACTGCTATTGAAAAATCTGGCAGAGTAATATCTTCTATTATCTCAACCTTTTCGACTTTTTCTATTTTTTCTATTAATTCTGGATAGTCTTTTAAAATATTTGAACTTACATGTATTTTTATAAATTCCATTTCTATGTAATATTCCAGTATTTTATTTAAAGCATTTTCAATCCATTTTGGAGTAGAAAATATTTCAATATCAAGAAATTTATGAACCAGAGATTTCAAAATATTAAACATCAGTATCCTTGCATTATATATTTCTAAGTTGAGAGAATTGTTAAATTCTTCTAACATTTTGTTTAACTCGGTAGAATATTGCTCTATTAAAGCATTTATTTCTTCCTGGGCTTTTTGTTGCCCTTCTTTTCGTCCTTTTTCAACTTCTTCAGCATAAGCAAGGTGAGCATCATTTATGATGCTCTCCGCTTCCTGTTTTGCATTTTCAATTATTTCGCTTGCTTTTTTTTCGGCGTCTTCTATTATTCTTCTGGCAATTTCTTCTGCGCTTTCTTTTTCGTGTTCTAATTCCTCTTCCGGTGGTTCAAATATTACATATTGACCCTTTATTATGCGTTTATTATACAATTAATTCTTCTCCTCCTCCACCGGCAATTATGATTTCTCCAGATTCCTCGAGTTTTCTTATAATTGCAACAATTCTTTGCTGTGCTTCATCAACATCTTTTAATCTTACAGGACCCATAAATTCCAATTCTTCTTCTATCATCTGACGAGCTCTTTGTGACATATTTCCAAGTAATTTATCTTTGAGTTCTTCTGATGCACCTTTAAGTGAAAGAGTAAGATCACGGGTATCAACTTCTCTGAGTATTCTCTGAATAGTTCTATCATCGAGTTTAAGTATATCTTCAAATACGAACATTTTCTTTCTGATTTCTTCTGAAAGTTTTGGATCTGTTTCGGATAATCTGTCAAATATGTTTTTGGATACAGTTCTGTCGATATTATTCATAATTTCAGCTGTTGTTTCTATTCCACCAACCTGACTGAATGGTTGAGCGGCAAATGAAGATAATCTGTCTTTCATACGGGACTCCACCTCCTTAACAACATCAGGAGTTGCCCTATCCATAATAGAAATTCTTTTAATAACATCAACCTGTAAGTCTTCCGGTAATCCTGCAATAACCTGAGCAGCAGCTCCTGGTGGAAGATAACATAATACCAATGCTACTGTTTGAGGATGTTCATTTTGCAATACATTGGTAATTTGTGCAATATCGATTCTCTTTAAGAAATCGAAAGGTTTAACCTGTAAGTTTGTAACAAGGTTTTCTATAATTTTGATAGCCTGTTCAGGACCAAATGCTTCTTCAAGCAATTTCTTGGCGTAGTCTACACCGCCTTCTTTTATGAACTCTTTTACTTTCATCAGTTCGAAGAATTCTGACATTACAGCGTCTTTTTCTTCATCTGATATTTTTCCGAGGTTTGCAACCTCTAAAGTTAGCATTTCAACCTCTTCTTCATTTAATTCTTTTAATAATTTTGAAGCTCTGTCAGGTCCCATTAAAACTATCAAAATAGCTGCTTTCCTTAAGCCATTTACATCTTGTTTGGCAGCCATAAAATCACCTCTTATTGATTAATCCAGTATTTTACAATTTCTACAACATCATCGAGACTTTGATCAACGATTTTTGCAAGTTTTTCAAATGATTTTTGTTCTTCGGTAAGTTCCACTTCTTCCGGTTCAATTTCTTCAATAATTCTTGTTGCTGCTTCTTCAAGCTTTTTCTTTCTTTCAAGAATGGTTTTCCTTGCTTTCTGTTTCTTTCTAACATTGATTATTGCTATTACAAATAATGCAATAAATATCATGAATATTATAGAAGCAACCATGATAATGGTAAGTGTTTTTGCTCTTTTTGACTGTTCAACCATTTTCTGGTATTCTGCTTCTAAATCTTTATTAAATTTGGTAAATAAAACAGTAATATTAGAAGGAGTTGCTCCTGTTGCTGTTGAAATGGCTGTTTTTATTTGAGCTATTGTTGTTTCGTTTTTTGGAATAGGAGATTTGTCCTCGTCTATAAATATAGTAATAGATTTATTGGCAATTTCACCATTTTTGTCTTCGGTAACCTTTTTATATATTTCATTAAAATCGTAATTTATTATACTTTTTGAATTTTTATATGTATCGGATCCCTGATTATCAGGCGTTTGTGTTGTATATGGAGGGACATTTGAATCAACGCCTGGAACATTTGATGTTCCAGAATAGGAGGTTTTTTCCTCCGTTTCTTTTTGCTCACTAACAACTATACCTGAAGTTTTATTTACAGGTTGAACATTTCGTGCTTCCTGTTCTATTTTTTGCCAGTTTAAATCTACTTCTGGCAATACAACAATTGCGCCCATTCCAAACACTACCTGAAGCTTGTCTTCTATTTTTTGTGTATAATACTCTTCTATTTTTCTCTTTAAATCAAACTTTGTAGCTGCATCTGCTATATTTCCTTCAGCTAAAACCTGCGCGCTGAGATTATGAGAATAATTGTCTACAACCTTTACATCTTTTGGATCAAGATTTTGAACAGCTCCTGCAACAAATTCCATAATAGCTCTTACCTGATTTGAATCTATAGATGCACCTGGTTCAAGAAATAGTAAAACAGAAGCTTTTGGTTTAGATTGTTCTGCAGGTGTATAATATGTCCTTGCAGGCATTACAATATGAACTCTTGCATATTGTATTCCTTTCATTGTGGAAATTGAACGTGCAAGCTCTCCTTCTATTGCTATTTGATAATTTACCTGTTTATCATAACTTGTAGCGCCGAAACTCTGTTTTTGAAGCAATTCATATCCTGTAACCTGATTTCCAAGAACACCACCTAAAGCTAATTTCATCCATAATTCGTATTTATTGTATTTTTCTGGAACCATTATAGAACCGCCAGCACCAACTTTATATGGGATATTCATTTCCTCAAGTTTTGAAATGATTTTTCCACCCTGTTGTTCGTCAACACCACTTATTAAGACCTGATAATTAGGTCTTAAGTTTAATATTATGAAAAATATTATTATTATTAAAAAAACTGCGGCTAATATAGATAGCAATATCTTTTGATTTGTAGGGAAATTATCCCAATAATCCTTTATCTTTTCTAAAAAGTTCATAAAGCCACCTCATAAACTCATAAATATACCTATTCTATAGGAGGAATTAAATAAAATTCCAAGTTTTATGTCGTATATGGATATACCTGTTATAAAAAGAAAATCTTTATCTATATAAAATTTCATCCACATATTGTTTTTAAAATCATATGACATATAAATTTGTTTTAAAATTTTATTATTATTGTTAAATGATACTACATTTTGAGCCCATGGATAGCCAATTCTTGCAATTGTATCCATGTTTAAATTATAATCTGAAAATGCACCTATTGAGAAATTTGTTTTTGGAAAGTAAAAACCACCAAATTTAACTTCAAGATTATTGAATTCAAATTTATTTTCAGTTGTAACTTCGAAATGTTGGTTTGAATAAAATTCCCAATTTTTGTATGCAAAACCTTCATTTGCAATTAGATTCATATAATTTTTTTTCACATTTCCGCTAATGCTTATTAAATAAGGTGAATAGACAGAAGTGTTTTTATATTTTTTTTGTGCTTTTTTTACTTTATTATAATAATAGCTTCCCGCTGAATTTATGCCATTTTTCAATACTGACGTTGGTCCCTGATAATATCCTGCAATTTGCTTTTTTTCAGTACCAAGAGTTTTGTTTAGATAATCATGATATAAAGAGGCTGTTGTTATATTATCAATAGGGTTAAATAGATTATGAGCGCCAAAATCTTCAGCTACTATAGGTTTTAGTTGTAAAAGCCCTATTGCATGACTTGAAGAAATTGCATGCGTATAATAGTTTGATTCAACATACATCTGACCGCCTATTAATGTTTTATCCTGTGTCCATACATATCTTAGTAATTCATTGGAATCCATATAAGAATATTTTCCAATATATGTATATTCAAATGTCAAAAACATGGAGTCGGTATACAACTCCATGTGTAATCCTGGTTTATAGAATATTTTATTATATATGTCTGTTTTTTCTGAAAAACCAGATATAGTAATTAATATAGTAAAGAGGAAAAGTATAACCCTTTTCACCTTATAATTCACCCAATAATTCTAAAATTATATTGGCAATTTTTTCTCCAGTTTTATTAGCGATTTCAATTACTTCTTCGGCTGTTACAGGTTTTAATTCATCTGGAACTGCTTTGTCTGTTACTGCAGAGAAACCTAAAACTCTTATTCCAGCGTGATTAGCAACAATAACTTCTGGAACTGTTGACATTCCAACTAAGTCTGCACCAAAATTTCTCATCATTTTTAATTCAGCAGGTGTTTCAAATGTTGGGCCTGTGATTCCAAGATATACGCCTGTATAAACAGGAATTCCCAATTTTTTAGCAACGCTGATAGCTTTTTCTGTTAATTCTTTATCGTAAGCTTCACTCATATCAGGGAATCTTGGTCCCCATTCATCATAATTTGGACCTATTAATGGATTATCTCCAAAGAAGTTAATTTGATCTGTAATGATACATGGGTTTCCAACTTCAAAATTTGGATTCATTCCACCAGCAGCATTTGTCACAATAAGAATTTTAATACCCAATTCCTGCATTACTCTAATAGGGAATGTTACTTCTTTCATTGTATAACCTTCATAATAATGGAATCTTCCATTCATTAACATTACATTTTTTCCAGAAATTTTTCCAAACATTAATGAACCTTTGTGTCCAGGTGCTGTTGATACAGGGAAATTTGGAATTTCTGAGTAGCTTATTTCAAGGGCATCTTCAAGTTTATTTGCGATTCCATGAAGCCCTGAACCTAAAACAATTGCCACTTCAGGTTTTTCAGATACTTTACTTTTTATATATTCAGCTGCTTCCTTTACGTTTTTTACATATGCTTCAATGTCAAAATTCATATAAAACACCTCCAAAATATAATATATTTATTTTTCATTTATTATTATATCACATTATTCTACATATCCAATAAATGGCAGGTTTCTGTATTTTTCATCATAGTCAAGACCATAACCTATTACGAAGTAATTATCTATATAGAATCCAGGGAAGTCTACTTTTATACCGTGATCATGAGCATTTTTTATAAGAAGGGATGTTAATTTTAAAGAAGCAGGTTCCTCTTTTAATATTTCAGACATTAAAAATTTTATGGTATTTCCTGTATCGACTATATCTTCAATGAGCAAAACGTGTTTTCCTTTTAAGCTATAATTTAACCAGCTGTTTACTGTGATTTTTCCTGTTGATTGTGTTCCGCCGTGATAACTGGATATACTTACAAACTGATATACCATATCATGTTCAATGTTTTTTACAAGATCAGCAAAAAAATGAACAGAACCTTTTAAAGCACAAACAGCAACTATTTCTTCATCTATATCCTTATAATATTCTGTAATTTCTTTACCAAGTTCTTTTGCTTTGTTTAAAATCTGTTCTTCTGTTAATAATACCTTTAAATTTTCAGGGGATATATTCATACCACACGCTCCTTTCTTAATGAGACCTCACCAGCATATACCTTTTCTATACCACTTTCAAATTCAACTTCAAGATAATCACCATGTATTGAAATAATTTTACCACGTTTTTCTTCATTTTGGAATATTATTTTTATAAAATCTCCATTTCGAATGTTAAGTTTTTTTATCCATTGTTTTGTGAAAGCGGATATTTTATCTCTTTTAAAATATTTTAAATAATATTTATAATATGCATGGGAATTAATTTGCTTTAGAAGTTTCTCAAGATGTAGTTTTTTATTTTTTTCTTCAATATAACTTGTGGCTATATCTTTTAATTCTTCAGGAATTTTATTATTTACATTTAATCCAACGCCAACTATTATAGCTGAAGGTATTACACCAGTGAATACAGCTTCGCCAAGAATACCACATATTTTTTTCTCATTTACAAGCAAATCATTTGGCCATTTTATTACTGTTTCTAATTTATATTTATCTTTTAAAATATCATGTATGGCTAAACTGTATAATCGAACATAATGCCAGGGATTATAGGGCCTTATATTTGTTGGTTTAAATAATACGGAGAACCATAATCCTCCTCTATCTGCAATCCACTGCCTTTTCATTCTTCCATATCCGCCTGTTTGTTTGTCAGCCCATACTACTGTTTCAGATGGCAAATCCTTCCAATGTTCTTTTAAAAAAATGTTTGTTGAGTTAATAGTATCAAAATGTATAATTTTATCTCCTATAATTTTTGGTCACTGCCTTCCTCTATAGGTTTATATGCATGTTTAGCTTCTGGAAATTTTCCATTTTTTACTTCTGATGAATAATTTTCAATAGCTTCTTTAAATAATTCGAAACCATTTAAGTATTTTTTTAAAAATTTAGGTTCAAATTCGTTGTTTAACCCCAATAAATCATGCCATACCAGAACCTGACCATCACAAAATCTTCCAGAACCTATACCTATTGTGGGTATTGCCAATTCTTCTGAGATTTTTTTTGCAACAGGTTCTGTAACCATTTCCAACACAATTGAAAATGCTCCAGCATCTTCTAAAGCTTTTGCACTGTTTAATAAAACTTCTTCTTCAGTTTGAGTTTTGCCTTTTGAAGTTATACCTATTTGTTTATATGATTGTGGAGTAAAACCTATATGACCCATTACCGGTATCCCGAAATCCACCATTTTTTTTATTAATGGCACAACATTTAATCCACCTTCGAGTTTTATAGCATCAGCACCAGCTTTTAGTAATAAACCAGCATTTTTAATAGCTTCGCTATCGGAAACCTGATAGCTTAAAAATGGCATGTCTCCTATAATAAATGTGTTAGGAGCACCTTTTTTTACAGCTTTGACAAAGATTATCATTTCTTCCATGCCTATTTTTATAGTATCATTATTTCCAAGCATTACATTTGAAGCTGAATCACCAACAAGTATCATATCGACATTTGCGGCTTCAGCGATTTTGGCGGAGAAATAATCATATGCAGTAATCATTACTATTTTCTCCTGCTTTTTTTTCATTTTTAGAAATTTTCTTATGCTCATGTCAATTTTCCTCCTTTATCCTGTATAGCGTATCTATAAAAAAATCATAAATATTTTCATCGTTAAAATAGCTTTTGAATATTTTTTTTTCTTTTTGAATGGTTTTAATATCATTTCTTGCAACAGGGCCAGTTAAAGCTTCTTTTAAACCTACTTTTTTTATATTATTTAATGAATAGATTGCAAGGTCTATTAAATGCTCTATGTTGTTAAGATTCATATCTTTATATAAATCCATGGATAATTTCGCCAGAGCATATGAAAAATTTGAAAGTATAACAGCTGCAAGATGATATTGGATTTTTTTGTTTTGGGGAATAATGATATATTTTCCTTTTAAGTCTGTAACTAATTTTTTTGCATATTCCAATCCCTTTTCATTGCCTTCAATTCCCCAGACTATATTTTGTATTTCTTCACATTTTTTTTCTGAGTTAAATGGAAAGTTAGGGTGCATGGAAAAATGTGGCACAGATTGTATAAAAGAAGAGTCCAATACTCCACTACAATGACCAATTGCGAGAACATTTTCGAGGTTATTATTTTTTAATTTATTCCATATTTTTTCAATAATATCATCGGGTGTTGTAATTATTATAATGCCATCAAATCTGTAATTTGATATATCAATATTCTTCCCTATTAATATTATATCAGAATATTTTTTTATTAAGCAATTATATAAAGTTTTTCCCACTTTTCCAGGTCCAATTATATAAATTTTCATGTATAAAAAACCTCCGCAAAGTTAAATATATTTAGTATAACGAATATTTCATAATGCATATTTTTTATGATATAATATTTATACGGGATTTATTTTGGATTTGCTGTTTATGATGATATAATCTAAATTTACTTATATTATAACATAAATTGAAAGGGAGTTATTATGAAGAGCAAGTTATTTATAATCTTTTTTTTGATAGTAGCTGTGCAATTTTATGCAGTGTTAAAGGTTGGGATTTCACTTACAGAGCCATATGCATATATGGAAGAAGTAGAAGATGGGTATATTTTAAAAGGAATTGATGTAGAAATTGTAAAAATGATATCTCAAGAGCTGCATGAAAATGTAGAAATTTATATTTTTTCGTTTCCATATCTGGTCGACAATGCGCTAAATGAAGGAAATGTGGATATGATAATAGGCGGAATACATATTACTCCCGAAAGACGAAAAAAATATTATTTTTCAATACCGTATTTAACTACAGGGTTGGTTTTAATAAAATTAAAAGATAATAAGAAAAAAATAACAAGTTTTGATAATATAGCTATTGGCGCAAAAAAAGATTCAACGGGGTATAAAAAAACGCTTGAATTAATTAATAGCGGCAAAATAGTACATTTACATGTATATTCTTCAAATGAAGAGTGTCTTGAAGGGGTTTTAGATGGAAATGTAGATGCTGCTTTCTTTGATCTGGTAAATGCTTTATATTTTTCAAAAAAATATCCTGTAGAAATTGTTGGAGAGCCATTTGAAAAATCAGATGTTGGTATTGCAACAAAAGATAAGATTTTACTGGAAAAGATAAATTATATAATTTTGAAGAATAAACAGAAAATAAATATTATACTGAAAAAATATGGAAAATAATAAAATAAAATTAGAACAATGGTTTAGAAGAAACACAAGAAAAAAGTTAATAGCTGCAACCACTGCCATATATTTAATAATGGCAATCTTTTTTGCTTTAAATACATATTTTTATATGAACAATGAAGTTGAAATCCAGTACAATAGGATATTAAAGATTATTGATACTCAAAAGAAGAGAATTATTACGAATATGGAAGTTATTGCAAATGTTTATTCTTTATCTGTTGATGCTGAAAAGATCCTAAAAAATGTTGTTAATAGCAACTCTGTTATCTCATGTATAGGAGACTATAAGCCGTCGTTAAAAACATTTACCTTTGTATATCCAGAAAAAGCCGGGTTTCAACAATTTGATATTGATAAACATATAGATGAATTGAAAAAAACAGAGTTTAAAGTTATTGTTGACAATGAAAATATATGTTATTTATTTCCGTACTTTTATGATTTTTACGGAGAAAGTCGTTTTTTCGAAGGGATTTTAGTTGTTAAATTAGATGTCAAAGCGGTAATTGATGAATTAAAGGTTTTTCTTGCAAAAAATGAGAAAATTTCTTTGACTAAAGAAAATAAGCCGTTTGCAATTTTTAAAACATTTGAACTTTATGGAAGAAAGGTTTATTTAATAATAGATTATAGTAAATATATATATAACTTCTTTTTAGTAACATTATTAAGTATGATTGTTGTTGTATTAATATCAATAATTATGAGAAAATTGGAAATAAAGCATTTAAATAATCAGATTATCAGGCCTATTAAATCATTGACAGAACATATGAGAAATGAATTACTGGAAGAGTTTGATCAGAATTTTGAAATAGAAGAATTTGAATCTCTGAAAAATTCATTTAATTCACTGATTAAACGAATTTATGCGCATAAATTGGAATTAGAAGGTTATTTGCAGGAAACTACGGCAATGAATGAAGAATTAAGTGATTTAAATAAGCGATTAGAGACGTATTTTGAAAAATTAGAAGAGTTAATAACGGTAATTGCCCGTCTTAGTCTTTCCGATATGGATGAAAAGGTCTTTTTTGACAAATTACTTGAAAGTGCTATAAAAATAGTTCCTGAAGCCGATTATGGAAGTATTTTTCTGTTTAATAAAGATAAAAATATATGGAAGATTATCAGTGCAATTGGGCATGATGAAAAACGGCTGAAACATGTTGTGTTTGATAATAAAACATTTATATATGCGAAACAGGTATCTGTTGTTGAAAATATTGTTGAAAAAAATAAAGGATTGCTTGATGATACAAAACTTCAGGAATTAGCCGATGCAACAAAACCAATTTCAAAATCGTTATTAGCGCCTTTAAAGATAAACAATTATGTTATTGGGCAAATTGCTCTGGATATAAGTGTAAAAAATGGCAGAAAGACTTTTTCAAATGAATCTATGAGACTTGTAGAGGCTCTTTCGCATCTTGCTTCTGCATTTGTTAGATTAAAGCAAATTTCAAAAGAAGAAGGAAGGTTCCATAAAAATGTTGTATTAACTCTTGTAAAAGCTCTTGAGTATTATGATAAATATACAAAAGGTCATTCAGAAAGAGTTGCATATTATGCAACAGAATTTGCAGAATATCTTAAACTGGATAAAGATATGATAAGAAAGGTTTATTGGTCCAGTTTATTGCATGATATAGGAAAATTCTTTATTCCCCAAACAGTTTTAAATAAGGAGACAAGATTAACAGATGAAGAATATGAAATAGTAAAAACACATTCCACTAAAAGTTATGAATTGCTTAAACAAAGTGGTTATATGGATGAATATGCAATTATTGCAAAGTATCATCATGAAAGATGGGATGGCAGAGGATATCCAGAAGGATTAAAAGGCGAAGAAATACCATTTATTTCAAGAATAATATCTCTTGCTGATAGTTTTGATGCAATGACAACAGACAGACCTTACAAAAAGGCACTTTCATTTGAAGAAAGCATAAAGGAAATTGAAAAAAATGCCGGAACACAATTTGATCCTGATTTAGCAATGAAATTTGTAGCTTTCTTAAAAGAAGAAAGTTGGAGGAAAAATTACAATGATAAGAAATAATCCTTTGTCAGGAATTTATACAGAACCTTTTGAAAGAATGAGAAAATTTGAGTATATAATTCCTTTAATATATTTTTTACTTTTGATAATAGGAGTTTTTGCAGTAAGAACAGCTACATATGGAGAGTATATAGAAGATAATTATTATAAACAAATAATATTTTCAACGTTAGGAATAATAGTATTTTTTACCGCATATTTTTTAAAAGAAAGTTTTTTAAAAAGAATTATCGGCTATTTATATTCTTTTACTATTTTTCTTTTAATATATGTTTTGGTATTTGAACGAGCACGCTATGGTGCAAGACGATGGATAAGAGTTGGTCCTGTTGGAATACAGCCCTCTCATTTGTTTTTGATCTTTACACTTATTATTTTTGCAAAATACCTTGCAGAAAAAAACAAAAAAGCATATTATATATTATCTCTAACAACGTTGTTAGGGCTTGGATTAATCTTTAAACAGCCGGATCTGGGTATGACGTTATTTACATTTGGTTTATGGTTTATGTTAACCTATGTTTCTGGTGAACATGAAAAAACATGGAAAACTTCAATGTTTTTAATGTTATTTTCCTCACCTTTTGCCTTTTATTTTATGAAAGATTATCAAAAAGCCAGAATTATAGGTTTTTTATTTCCTGAAAAAAATGCCGCTGGAGTTGCATATAATACTTTACAGGCAATGAGAGCAATAGGTTCTGGTGGTTTTTTTGGAAAAGGATATTTAAATGGTTTTATGAATCTTTCTGATTTTGTACCGGAAGACCATAATGATTTTATTATTTCTGTAATAGGTGAAGAATTTGGATTTTTGGGAATAACTGTAATCATATTGCTTTATGGAATATTAATTTATAGAATGTATATTTATGCACAAAAAACTTCCAGAAGATTCTGGAAATACATATATTTTGGAACAAGTTTGATTATATTTTTTCATGTCTTTGAAAATATAGGGATGAATTTGGGAATAATGCCGGTTACAGGAGTTCCGTTGCCTTTGATTTCATATGGAGGGAGTCAGATAATTATTTTTTCATTTTTGCTGGGTTTGGTAACTAAAGGTATTGCAACAACAGAATCATATGCAGAAGAAAATTATATAGATGATGAAACGAATTTTAAAGGAGAAATGAATTAATATGATAAAGGTTTATGTTATTGGAAAACCAAAGACGAAATTTATAAAAACAGGTCTTGAACAATATTTGAAATGGACTTCTAAATATGATAGAGTGGAATTAATTACTTTGCCATTATCAGATGATTTAAATAAAATATCAGCAGAAGAGTATAAAAAAAAGGACATGGAGAGGATTTTAAAATATTTTACAGGAGATGTTTTCAGGGTTGTTCTTGATGAAAGAGGAAAGGAATTATCCTCAATAGATTTTGCAAAAAAAATAGATACATGGAGAATAGGTAAAAAAAACATATCTTTTTTTATTGGAGGACCGTTGGGACATCATGAATATATAAGAAACAATGCAGATTTTTTGCTTTCTATGTCTAAGATGACCTTTACGCATGAAATGATACTGCTATTTTTACTGGAACAAATATATAGAGCATTTAAAATAAATAATAACGAAAAATATCATTATTAAGAAGGTGAAAGTGTGCATCAGAGAATATTTAAGAGGATGAAAACATATGAAGATGTATATAAATTTTTAAGTTCTATGGATAATATATCTGAAAATGCATTAATTCCAGTGAGAAAGGTATTAGATGAAGAAAGCAATGAGGAATTTATTTTATTCGAGGAAAATGATAAAATAAATTATATAAAATTCTATCATATGGGAAGTTGCGAATTATGTTTTGAAAAATACTCTTCAGAGGATATTTCAAAGAAAGAATTATGGGCTGAAAATCCACCTACTTTTATGGACAAAGAATTAAAATTGGAGATAATATTTGAAGTTTCAAGTAAAAAATAACCCTGAAAATCAAATTTCAGGGTTATTTTTTATGTGTTAATTTAATAAAGAAAAAATCTTTGTAAATATTACCATTCCCAGTAATGCAAATGGATATGTTGCCCCATATCCAGAAGCAACCTCTTCAGATTCATTTGCATCAATTGCGGCACCAAGTCCTGGAGTACTTGTCATTCCTCCACAAATAGCGCCAGATAAAATTATCCAGTTAAGTTTAAAAATATATCTTCCTATAATATAACCTATTAGAATAGAAAAAAAAGCAATAATTAGTGCGAAAAACATTAAAATAAGCGTTTTTTCGTTAAGATTATTAAAGGTGTTATATCCAGATTTCAATCCAACAGATGACAAAAACATAAGCAATCCTAATTCTTGAATACTTTTTAAGATTTTTTTGTTCATTTTAAAATTAATAGGTCCAACTTTACCTAATGAACCTAAAAATAAAGCCGAAATCAATATTCCACCGGTCATGCCAAGTGAAAATTGTATAATTCCAAGATTGATATTTATCTTACCTAATAGAATACCTACAATTATTACAAAAGAAAATGCCATGAAGTCAAAATTGTTAATTTTATCTTCTTCAAAAGTTATTTCAGATGCCAGTTTTTCTTTTTCTTTTGAAATATCTATTTTAAATATTACAGGAATTAAGTACATAGAAAGAATTACCGCAAGAACACCAGGGATATATCCAACAGAATATCCAAAGGTTATTTCATCCTGGAAATCAGGAACAGTTTCAAGTGCTGTTGCAAGTCCTGGGGAACTGGTAAGGGCACCAGAATATACTCCAATAAAATTATAAATATTATATCCTGATATTTTTCCAAAAAAATAGGATAGAATGAAACCAGAAAGAGTTATAACAAATGCCATGGCTATAAATCTACTTCCAAATTTTTTTATGATAAATTTAATATCTCTGGAAGCTATTAATCCAACAGCTGAAATAAATAAAATCAAAGAAAAAAGAAAAAATTGGTGAAATGAAGCCTTTAATAATTGGATTGAAGAAAGATTATTATCTTTTAAAAGGAGGGTGGTAGCCAACCACCCCAAAAATAATCCGCTAAAAAGGGTTCCCGAACTCCCTAATTTAAATCTACCTATTTTAAACTTACCTATAAAGATACCTAAAAAAATTGATGAAAATAAAAGAAAATATGGATTTGAAAGCAACTTCTTCAACTCCTTTGTTATAATAATATAGTTATTTATATCATATCAAAATTTATTATCTTTATATTTACTTTTCTTATAAAAGATCTGGTATATTTTTAACCACATTTATTCCCATTTCAAGAAGTTGCTTTTCTTTATATTCAATACTACCTTCATAACCTTCTACAATAGCTCCGGCATGTCCCATTCTTTTTCCTTTTGGAGCTGTTCTTCCAGCAAAAAATACCTTTATATTCCCTTTATAACCTTTTTTAAGAGCATTTTTGATACCTGTAACTTCATCATTCCCCCCAACTTCACCTATTATAACAGCCTCTTTTATATTATTTTCAATTAAATAGTCAAAAGCTTCTTCAACAGATGTTCCGATAATTGGATCACCACCCAGACCAATTCCGATTTTTATGCCTTTTGAATATAAAGAAAGATAATTTGATATTTCATACATTAAAGTTCCGCTTCTTGATATTACAGCAATTTCTCCAGGCTTAAAAGCTTTTTCAGGCATAATCCCGATTTTTGAAATTCCAGGTAATATTACGCCAGGACAATTAGGTCCTATTACCCTTACATTATTATCCTTTGCAATATGATATACATCCAGCATATCCTGTTGAGGAATATGTTCTGTGATAATTATAATTTTTTTTATGCCAGCATTAATAGCTTCAAAAATAGCATCTTTTGCAAATGGAGCAGGTACAAATACAACAGATGTATCTGCATTATATTTTTCTACAGCATCTTTCATATTGGTTAATACAGGAATATTATATAAATCCTTTATTTTATTGTTTTTTGAAACACCACATACAATATTTGTTCCATAATCGAGCATCTTCTTTGTATGCAATCGTCCAGATTTTCCGGTAATACCCTGGACACAAACTCTTTCATTTCCGTAAATCATTTATACTCACCCACTTTCACTGCATCAAGAATCATGGAATACATATCTTCATAATAATTTAAATTGTGTTTTTTTAGAATTTCCTTTGCTTCGTTTTCATTTGTTCCCGTTAATCTTATAAATAATTGTATATCAGGATTTTCCTTATTAAATTCAACGAGTCCTCTGGCTATTTCATCGCATTTTGTAATTCCACCAAAAATATTTAGAATTACTTTTTTTATTCCAGAATTCTTTAATAAATTTAAAGCTTCAAGAGTAATATCCTTTTCAGCTCCTCCACCAAGATCAAGAAAATCTGCTGGTTCTCCACCATGTAATTTAACAGCATCCATTGTAGCCATAACTATTCCTGCGCCACAGCCGATAATTCCAATATCTCCTTCAAGTTTTACAAAGTGAAAAGGATACTTTTCATCAACAAATTCCTCTGCCCAGGTTTGTCTGAATATAGCGTTATCATCAAGATGCATTACAGCATCAAGAGCGATTATTTCTCCTCCTTCTGATTCGATTAATGGATTTATTTCAAGAAGGGTTAAATCCTTTTCTCTAAATAATTTTCTTAAATTAGGCAATATTTTCTGGATTTTTTCCGGAATTACTTCATGAAATTTTTCAAAATTTGTTTTTATAATTGAATCTTTGTTTTCTTCTATATCAATACCACCACTTTCGGAAAATAGTATACTTATTTCTTTTTCTTCTCTATTAAGTAGTAGAGATATATAGTATTCTTTTTTTATGGGAATCATTTCTTCAGCGAGAACCCCATAAGGTTTTTCGCCTTTTATTTCTTTTTTTAGCAGATATTTTGCTTTTTCAGAAAATTCTTCTTCTGTATGTGCAAATAATACACCGCCTGCTTTCATTCTTCCGCCCACTAACACCTGAGACTTTAATACTGCAGGCAGGAATGTTACTTTAATGTCTTTTTCAGAAGTAATTAGATACGATTGAGGCACTTTTATTCCATAATCTTGCAAAAAACCCTTACCAATAAATTCATGTACTTTCACTTAAATCCCTCCTATAAAATAAAAATTCCATCCTAATCTCCCGCGAGATCAGGATCGCTCTGGAATTAAAGGCAGGTCTCCCGACTTCCGGATCATCCTACTCCCAACGCCTTCCCAGGACAATTCCCAGTGGCCTTTTGTTGGTTTCGTACCCGGTTACGGTGGCGGGGCCGTGATGGATTCTCACCATCTTCCCTTTTAAGATTTCTCACCTTTAATTCCGGAGGTATTTACTTTTTTAATTTTCTATATGATTCTACCATATTAGATCTTTACATACAAACCTGAAAAGATAGTATATATTTTCTAATTTTGTAGAATTATGCCTGATAAAATTTTAAAATCTAATTAAAACTAAGAATTTTTATTTTTTTTTAATATCTTTTAAAACTTGAATCAATAATGGAATTATAGTAAAATTATAATTTAAGGATATTAAATACAAATTTTCAGGGAGGTGTTTATATGAAAAAGGTAACTCTTATACTTGTTTTATTAAGCATTGCTTTTCTTTTTGTAGGGTGTGTAGATCTTTTACAACAGGATAATTCAGACGTATTCCAAAGTTACTTTGATGATTTGAAAAACATTACAGAAAATTCTTCTATAACCGTATTAGAAAAGTACTTTTACAATGTTAATGTTACAGGAATGACAGATTTTGACGAAGATGCATGGGAGTGGGCTATAGAAGAGCTTATTTATCATTGTCCAATTTATGATGGTAGTACAGGAAAAGTTACAGGAAAGATTGAAAATCTTGAGATAACAAATGAAAAAGAATCAGAACCACCGGCTGATTTAAAAAATATCTGTCCTGATGTAGAAAAGGTATTAACAGCAGATTTATCTTTTGATCTCACTGCAGTAGGTGAAACAACATCAAAACATTATGATATTACAAGAAGCGCTTATTATATAAAAGACAGATGGTATATAGGAGTTGTGTATTATGAAAAAGAAGAGGATAAAGTAGTAATATATCCTGATTGGGAAGCATGGGAATATTGGGGAATGTTTTTAGGAGAATTTGATGAATAAATTTTTATTGATTAAATAATAATAAAAAAACAAAAGCCCCGACAATCGGGGCTTTTACGAAACCATATATGTATATGGAATCGGGGGATGGGGATTTCAAAATTATTATATCTTAGATATATTAATTAACAGTTACAAGAAACTGATAAATTTAAATCTTTTTTTACATTTTGAGAAAATATTTTCATTGCATCATGTTTTTTAAAGTTGTTTTTATTTCTTCTATAATCTTTTCTGACTGAGACTTTATTTCCGGGTTATCTGTTTTTTCCACAATTCCTTCAAAAGCTTTTAAAAGCTTTTCAAGCTCTGGTTGAATTACATCTTTTGGTTGTGATTGAATATATTGCTTGATATAGTTGTAATATGAATAATTATAATCAAATGCAATTTCGGGATCTTCTGGATTAAGCTGATATAATTCTACAAGTGTATTCATATCTTTGTTTTTCATATAAATTTCTTTTAAAATAATGAAATTTCTGTTATTGAGTTCTCTGGAATAATCTTCTTTTTCTTTTATATCTTCTTTTAATTCTGTATTTGTTTTGTTTATTAAGTAAGGATACATTATTTTTATGTAGTATAAATTTTCAAGGTTTGTTTTAAGCTGATCTTTTTCTTTCTTTTCAGGTGAGTCCTTTAATTTAGAGATTTCCTCTTCTATTTTATTTAATTCTTCGTCTAAAGCTTTTTCATCAAGGTTTTTGTATTTGTTATCGAGAACTAATAAGGATTTTTCAAGTTCTATAATTTCAGGGATTTGTTCTTTTATTTTTTTTGCTAAAGTAACATAACTGAGTTTCCATTCTTCTGGTACATCCTGATCTGTTTTTATTGCGTCGAATAATTTTTTTTCTATATCCATTAAATCGTCAATTGTTTTAGCTTTTTGGATTCTATCCTCATAGATTAGAGGTTTATAAACTATCGCAAAATCAAATTGTTTTGAATAGTCCATATACCATTTGTATAATTTCTCGTTTTTTAAGTCGGATTTAATTTTTTCCACAATTTCTGAATTGTTTTCCATATCTTCTGGAGAATTATAAATCTTTTTATCTTTAACCTTTATTAAATGATAACCATAATCTGTTTTTACAGGACCTACAATACTACCGATTTTCGCATTCCAGGCTGCTAAGAAATAAGGTTCAACAACCTGTTTTTTTGTAACCCAGTTAATTTCTCCACCGTTAACAGCAGAATTTTTATCAATAGAGTACTTTTTTGCAGCATCTTCAAATGAAATTTTACCGCTTTTTATTTTGTTTAATATTTTATTTGCGGTAGCTTCATCTGTAACGAGAATATGTTGTGTAAGTACTTTATCATTATCTTCTTTTAATTTTTCAAAGTTTTTTTCTATATATTCATTAACTTCATTTTCTGTAACTGTTCCTATTTTTGAGTCAATATATTTATAGTAATATGAAGCTAATAAATTGTTTTTTATATAATCTTTGAAACTATCTTCAGAGCCAAAGTAAGAAATAATCTGTTTTTTTGTATCTTCATTTGATAAGTATTGTGAAGCGAGTTCTTCAACTTTTCTGTCTATTTCTTCCATATTGGGTTTATAATTGTTTTCGTTTGCGTAGTATTCAAGAATTTTATAACTTAAAGCTGTTTTTATTGTAGAAACCATGTAAAAAGGTTCTTTCATAGGATCAAATTGCTGACCGTTTTGTTGCATTTGTTGAAGGGAATTTAAATATTCAATTTTAAAAGCCTTTTCTGTAAGATAATAATTACTTAAAATCTTTCCGTCTTTCATTAAATAACCAACAATTTCTTCAGAAAAACCTGCTAATACAAATACTACTAATGACAATAAAACTAATACCTTTTTCATTGGACACCTCCGACTAAATTTCTATTTTTGGCTTAAACTCATTTGTTTTTGCCTTTGAGATAGGAACTACATTTAGCAATCCTTCATTAAAGCTCATTTTCAGGTCTTTTTCAAGGCCAAGTTTTTTGAGTTTTTGAGCATGTAAAGAATACTGGAATATTCTGGTATGTGGAATGTTAGCCATATTTAATGCTATATATGCTTCATCGTTGAAATAGCATATATCCTGTTTTGATAATATAGATAAAAATCTACCTGCTGTAAATACATCTTCAAGAGAAACATATCCATCTGTTCCAGAACATACAATTCCAATATCATCAATTTTTTTACTTAAAACATATTGAATAGCTGATTTAAGATTAATTAAAGACAATGAAATGGTAATTCCCATATCGTTTGCTTTTAAAAAAGCTTTTGAGCCATTTGTAGTACATAAAATAACCTTTTTATCCTTTACCTGATTAGCATTTCTTAAAATTTCTGTTGGAGAATTTGAAAAGTCAAAGCCTGTAATTTTTAATCCGCCTCTTTCTCCAACTAATACTACATTATTATCCATATTTTTTATTTGTATTGCTGTATCAGGATCATCGGTTATTGAAACGCTTTCTGCTCCAACAGAAATAAGAGTGGCCATTGTAGTTGATGCTCTTAAAGTATCAACCACAAAATAATATTTATGATTTTCCAATTTTACATCTGGTAGAAAATAAGCATATAATCTCATATTTCTTCCTCCACTGTTTTTGGATGTATAATTCTTTCAATATCAAGATGCCATGTTTCGTTGAGATTTATTAATCTATATCTATTATTTTCAAATTCTATAGTTGTTACTGACGCATTATCGAGCATAAAATTTCTATGCTGGTTTAAAGGAAGATTTAATACCCAACAAATTAAGCTTCTGATCAGAAGTGCATGTGAAACAATTACAACATTTTCATTATAGGTATTATTAACAATTTCTTTTAAGGCTTTTACTCCTCTTGCCTGAACTTCTGCCATAGATTCAACGCCCTTAATATATGCCCACGGATCATTTCCCCATAATTTAAATTCTTCCGGGAAATTTTCTTTTACTTCATCAATATGATATCCATTCCACAATTCAACGTGAGCTTCTTTTAAACCTTCATGAATTATAGGTTTTTTATTTATATTTTTAGATATTTCAAGAGCAGTATTATAAGCTCGAGATAAAGGTGAAGCATAAACCTTTGAATATTTCTCACGTTTAAATCTTTTTCCAAGGTTTCTTGCCTGTTCTTTGCCTATATCGTTTAATTCTATATCCACAGTGCCCTGCCATTTTCTTTTTAGATTCCAATCTGTCATTCCATGCCTTATAAGAAATATTTTCAAAATTTATCACTCCAATATTATTTTATCACATTTCCAATATTTTATTATACATATCTTTAATCTTGTTGTAATTATATTCACCCGGTGTGTTTTTTACATGTGATGAATTTAAAACTTCATTTATAAATAAATCAAGTTCATCGTCTTTATATTCAAATTTAAAGTTATAAATACCAAGTTCTTTTAAGAAGGTTGTGAACTCATCAATTGAACCAAATATATCTTCAATTATTTTTACTTTTTCCGGTTCTGCTTTTTTTACTTCTTCAAGTACAAATGGAAGGAATATAGCTGTAGCCTGTCCATGCCTTATTCCTTTGTGAATGGTAATTCTATATCCAAGAGAATGTGGTAATATTGTTCCAGTTTGGGCTATAACTATTCCAGCTAATGTTGAAGCTAAAGCCAGTTTTTCTCTATATTCAACGTTTTCAAGATCATTTAATACTTTTGGAAGATATTCTTTTATTAATGAGATAGATTCTTTTGCAAGGATATCAGACATAAATGTAGCCTTTTTTGAAAGAACACCTTCAATGGAATGTGAAAGCGCATCAACAGCAGTGGTAAGAGTTAACTCCCTGCTCATTTTTGTCATGTATTTAGGATCTAAGTAAGAAACATCAGGGAATATTAGAACATCTTTAAAACCGGATTTTCTTCCGTTTGGTTTTGTTAAAACAGCGTATTCTGTAACTTCGCTTCCCGTTCCTGCAGTTGTTGGAACTGTTATAATTGGTACTGAAACTTCATATTTTGAAGAATCAAATAAATCATCTGGTGTTAACTCTGGATTCGCAATTAAGACAGAAATAGCCTTACCTGCATCCATAGGGCTTCCACCGCCTATGGCAATAACAAAATCACAATTTTCCTTTATACCGAGTTCTTTTCCTTTTATAACCATATCATATGTGGGATTTTCACCTATTTCATCATAATGCACATATGGGATTTTAAATTCATTAAGAACAGAAATCACATCATCAAGTGCTCCTGTAAGTTTTGCAGAATGTTTTCCTGTAACAATAAGAGCCTTTTCTCCTAAAATCATTTCATCTTTATGTTTAGAAATAATATCTTTTCCGTAATACAATTTTGTAGGCATATGGTATAGCATCTCAATCACCCCTTTTTTAAAATCTTCTTATCTATTATTATAATAAAAAAAAGAGGAAATAGCAAATTGCAATTTTAAAATAGAAAAATTGAAATTATCTTTTTTACTATAAGATGAAATTTTGATTTAATAAGATTTTTAGAATATCAGCATATTTAAGTTCAATATTGTTTAATAAAAATTTACTGCCATTATGAAATTCTATATTGCTGTGTTCCAAAAGCTCTTTATTGCTCTTTTTAAAGCCAATAAAATTTGCTTTATATTGCATAGGAACAATCAATTTATCTTTAGCAAAAGTTTCAATAATATCTCGAGCTATTTTACTTCTTACAAGATCACCAAAAGAATCATGATAAGGACCAGCTACAACATTTTCTCTTTCTTTACCGTATAAACATATACCAAGTCTTATTACCTTTTTATCATTAGCTTCTATAATTTCTGTCATTTTAGCTACTTTTTCAACGGCCTCATCAAGCGTTTCTGGAGTATATTTCTTGTTTTTATACATTTTTTCAAGTGTTGAATTTTTTAAAATAACTGTTGGATGTATCCTCACACTTTTAGCACCTATAAATGTTGCAATTACTGCAGAATTTAAGTCTTTATAATAAGAGCTTTTTGGCAAACCTGTCATTAAATGAATGCCATAGTCAAAGTCATATTTTTCCAATAATTCAATTGCATTCCAGACGTTATTTAAATCGTGTGGCCTGTTTGCTGCTTTTATTATATCTTCATAAAATGATTGAATACCAATTTCTATAAAATTAATTGTATAATTTTTTAGAACATTCATTTTTTTCTCTGTAATTTCTTCTGGTGATGTGGAAAATCTAATGCCATATGCCAAGCCATTTTTAATTTTTTCTTCTGCCCAGTTAAGGTAAAATTTCATTAATTCTATGTCCATTCCTGTAAATGTTGCTCCATAAAAGGCTATATAAGGATTTACGTTTTCAGGGAAATATTCAATATATCTATTGAATATATCATTTAAATTATTTTCATCAGGTTTTTTTCTTATTCCTGTTGCAGAATATTCATTGCAAAATACACATATTTTTTTACAACCCGCGTGTGGTATAAAAACAGGAATTATATATTCTCTTGACATTAAAATCACCTCTGTACGATTATATTAAATATATTAAAATCGGGCTAAAAGCCCGATTGTTTAATCTTTTAAATGATTTTTTATTAGTATATCCACCAATTCTTCAAAAGAAAGGCCATATGCTGCTGCTGATTGAGGTAAATCGCTTAATTCAGTCATTCCAGGAATTGTATTTATTTCCAGAATATAATATTTATCATTTTTTATTATTGCATCAATTCTACAAAAATCCCGTATATTCATCATTAAAAAAAGCTTTTTAAAATCTTTTATAATCTTTTCTTCTAAATCTTTTTCGAGTTTTGCAGGCACTTCAAAATCAGTATATCCTTCTGTATATTTTGCTTCATAATCATAAAATTCATTTTTAGGTTTTATTTCAAGAATAGGTAGAACTAAGGTTTCATCATTTTTCTGAATGATACTTACAGAGATTTCACGACCTTTTATATATTCCTGTATTATTATTTCGCCAAAATTTTGGAGTTCTTCTTTAAGAAATTTATTATATTCATCTAAATTATGGCATATATGAATCCCCAAGCTAGAGCCGCTTTTCCTTGGTTTAATAATTAAAGGAAAATCTAAAGGCGGTTCTATATATTTGTCTGTTAAAAAGGATTTTGGAACAGAGAAATCTTTTTTTATACTTTGAATAAACGCCCATTTATCAAAGGTCTTTTCAGAAGTGCTGGAATCTGATCCAATATATTCAATTCCAAGTTTTTCAAGTTTTCTCTGTAAAGTTCCATCTTCACCTTCATAGCCATGAACAATGTTAAAAACCAGATCTGCAATTTTATATTCATTAACAAACCTTTCCCAATCTGTTTTTAAATCATACTTACATAAGCTATAGCCATTTTTTACAATGGCCATAGCTATATTTTTTGCACTTCTTATTGAAACTTCACGTTCATTTGAATTACCGCCATAAATAAGGGCTATTTTATAGTTCATTTATCTCACTTTCTTTAAAGTATTTCTTTTCTTCTGGACAATAGAGCATTTCTTCTCTGTTTTTTCTTTTATAGAATAAAGGTCCGTTACATGAAGGACATCTATAATCGGAAGGTTCATCCCAGAACATTTCACCACATTCTGAACATTTATAATATACTTTCCCCTTTTTGCTTTTCATTTTATGAACGGTACCGCCACATTTTGGACATTTACCTCTTGCCGGTAATGGTTCAGTATATTTGCATTCTGGATAATTTGAACAGGCTATAAACTTTCCAAATCTTCCGCTTTTTATTACCAATTCACCGCCACATTTTGGACATTGTCTGCCTATTCCTTCCTCTTTTCCTTTTTCTGTTTTTAAAAATGATTCATCTAAATATACCTTTTTATCAATGGTAACACCTAAGGCGCCTTTTTGAATGCCTTTGTTTTCACCGCATTTTGGACATTTTAAGTATAATCCGTAACGTCCAAATTGGAGTTGCATCTTTTCACCGCATTTTTCACATGAAATATCTGTATTATATGTAAAGTCCATAGAACGCTCTTTTAATTTTTTATCTGTATCATTAAGGAATTTTTCAAATTCTGCATAAAATTCCTTTAAAAGGGTTTTCCAATCCATTTCTCCAGATTCAACTTTATCCAGGTTCTCTTCCATATGGGCGGTAAATTTAACGTCAACAATTTCCGGAAAGTTCATTTCGAGTATATCTGAAACTACAAATCCAACAAGTGTTGGTATTAATGAATTTTTTTCTTTTATTACATATTTTCTATTTAATAATGTAGTGATTATAGTTGCATATGTAGAAGGCCTTCCAATTCCCTTACTTTCCATTTCTTTTACCAATGAAGCTTCTGTATATCTTGAAGGTGGCTTGGTTTCATCTCTTTCTGCCTTTAATTCAATATTTTCTAATATACCCTTTTCCGGTATTTCATATTCTTTTTCAGTTGTGCTTGAACTCCAGAATTTTTCAAATCCATCAAATATTCTTTTTCTTCCAACAGCTTCAAATTCATATTTTTTATTGTTATCGCTTATTGTATATGTTTTTTCAATATATTTTGAAGGAGCTGATTGTGAAGCCATAAACCTATTCCAGATTAATGTATATAATTTTAAAGCATCGCCAGAGATAAGTTCTTTTGCTTTTTTAGGATCCATAAATACATCTGTTGGTCTTATAGCTTCGTGAGCATCCTGAATCTTTTTCTTTGACTTTTTAACCTTAAAATGACCTGTATACTCTTTTCCAAAATTTGATTCGAGATATTCGTGAGCTTTTTTCATAGCGTCTTCTGAGATTCTTGTTGAATCTGTTCTCATATATGTGATAAAGGCAATAGGGCCTTCTTTTGTTTCAATACCTTCGTATAGTTTTTGAGCTATTTGCATTGTTTTTTGTGATGACCAGCCATATTTTGAAATTGCGCTTTGTTGTAATGTACTGGTTATAAATGGTTGAGGGGGATTTTTCTTTGTTTCCTTTTCTGTAACCGCAGTAACAGAGTAAATAGCGTTTTCCAGTTCTTTGAATATTTCTTCTTTTTTCTTTTCTGAAATACTTTCTTTTTTAAATTTTTTTCCATCTATTTTTACCAGTGGTATATCCTGTTCCATATACTTTAAAAATATCTTATAAAATTCTTTTGGTTTAAACTTAAATATCTGTCTTTCTCTGTCAACAAGTATCTTTAAAGCGGCAGATTGTACTCTACCGGCACTGGTATTATAATCCTTTAAAATTCTCCATAAAATAGGACTTATTTTATAACCAACTATCCTATCAAGAATTCTCCTTGCTAATTGAGCACCAACTTTATTTTTATCTATTTTTCTTGGTGATTTTATGGCTTCCTGAATGGTGTTTTTGGTAATTTCTGAAAAGATTATTCTATTTTCTTCATTTTCATCAAGTCCGAGTAAATAACTCAAATGCCAGGCAATAGCTTCTCCTTCTCTATCCATATCAGGTGCAAGATAGACTGTTTTACCTTTTGCTATTTTTTTAAGATCCTCTACAACCTTTTCTTTACCAGGCATGAGTTCAAATTCCGGTTCGAAATCCTTTTCAATATCAACACCAAATTTTTTCTGTGGCAAATCTCTAATATGTCCTTTGGATGCCACTACTTTGTATTCTGAGCCAAGATATTTTTCTATTGTTTTTGCTTTGGCTGGTGATTCCACTATTACTATTTTTTTTGCAGTTTTAGGCATTTATTTGTCCTCCATTTTTGTTATTTTTATCTTTCGGCCAAGATTTTTGTTATAATCTGTCCAATCTTTGTTATTGGATTCTTCAATATGATTTCTAACCTGCTCTACTTTAGAACTTAAATTATCAGCAAAATGTAATATAAATGCTTCTATTGTTTTGGGAACTATTGGACTACCCCATTCGAGTTCTCCATGATGTGAAACAATCATATGTAGTATCTGTTCAAGTTTTTCAGAAGGCATATTGTTAACTTTTTTTGCAGCTTCTATAACCATATTTGTTCCCAGTGCAATATGTCCTATTAACTCGCCTTCATCTGTTTTCTCTATACCAGCAGGGGTTATTTTGTATTCTCTTATTTTTCCAATATCATGTAATAACGCTCCTGCAATAAGAATATCCTTCTGGACAATATCTATATAATTTTCAGAGATTGAAATACATAATTTTGCGACATCTACTGTGTGTTCAAGTAATCCGTGTTTATACGCATGATGAACGCTAATAGCTGCAGGTGAATCAAAAAATTGCTTAATGAATTTTTTATCCTTGATAAACATATATGTCAGCAGGTTTTTGATATCTATATCCTTAATGGAATCAATAATTGCATATAATTCATTTTTTAGGTATTCCACATCTTTAGAGCTGCTCTTGATAAACTTTTCAGGGTCTATTTCGTCTTCTTTTAAGATTTTTATTTCACTGTCTTTATCAACATTTAATTGCAATCTACTATCAAATACAACTATTTTACCTCTTAATCTGATAATGTCTCCAATATTTATTTTTTCATTGTTTTTTGAGGCATTGAACCAATCAATAGCTCTTAATGTTCCTGTTTTATCTCCCAGAGTAAAAAGCAAAAATTCCTTTCCATCCTTTGTTGTTTGAAGGCGTTTGCTTAAAACCTTTCCTTCAACATCTTTTACATCATTAACCTTTAAATCTGAAATATATGAAGTGTTTATAATATCGTCTGATAATTGCCCTTTTTCTTTTAACATATCTCCTAAACTTATACCGCCAGTGTTTTTCATATTTTTCCTCCTAGTCTATATATACCCTTGGTACTCTCCAGGTTATTTTTGAAGTAATATCGTAATTTATAGTTTCAGCTAAGTTTCCCAGCTCTTCAGCTGTGATTTTGTTTCCGTTTTGTTCTCCTATTAAAATAACTTCATCGCCAAGGTTTATATTTTCTACATTTGTTGTTTCTACAACAAATTGATCCATACAGACTCTCCCTATTATATTACATTTTTTTCCATGAATCAATACATATCCCTTGTTTGAAAGTTGCCTAAAATATCCGTCAGCATATCCAACAGGTATTGTGGCTATTGGTATATCCTGTTTTGCAAAATATGTTCTGCCATAACTTACACTTTCTCCAGCTTTTAAAACACCTCTTTTTGCAACAACACTTTTCCAGGATAATACAGGTTTTAATCCCTCCTCTTTTTCTATATCTGAAGGTTGTAATCCGTATGTTGCAATTCCTGGTCTTACATAGTCATGTGCAAATTCCGGAAAGAATAGAGCTGCGGCTGAATTACATATATGTTTTATTGGCAATTCTATTCCATTATCTTCAATATAATCTACAGCGGAAATAAAATTATAATATTGTTCTTTTACAAATTCATCAAGCGCATCTGCTGTTGCAAAATGGGAATAAATCCCCTTTATATTCAAATCATATTTTTTAATTTGTTTAATGAGAAAGTCTATTTCTTCTCTTTTAAAACCCATTCTGTTCATGCCTGTATTTATATTTATATGAAAATCAATTTTTTTAATATCGCTTCCAAAATATTCAATAAGTCCATTGAGCTGTTCAATGGAGCCAAGTGTATAGATGAAATTTTCCATATTTTCTTTTATATATTCAGGTTTAACATAATTGAATACAAGTGTTGGTATATTAACACCACTTTTTCTAATTTCTATTCCTTCTCCTAAAAAGGCTACAGCTATCATATCAACTCCTCTTTTAACCAATGCCTTTGCAAGAGGAATAGCCCCGTGTCCGTAAGCGTTAGCTTTTAATACCGGTATTGCTTTTGTTCCAGCTTTTTTTTCAATTAAATCTATGTTGTACAAATAATTGGAAATATTAATCTCTGTGTATGTGCCTCTATCAAACATAATATTCCCCCAATCTTATATATATATTTTGTATAATATGAATTGCCTTTCAAATTGAATTATATCATACTTCTTTACCAACTTCTTCTATTCTTAAATAATTGATCTCACCTTTTTGGGATAATATAGAAACAATATCTTTTTCATATTCTTCTTCAATGGCTATTTCAAAAGATACTTTATCTGTAAATGTATTATTTATTATTTTCCAGCCATTTAATCTTTTTAATAATCTTTCTATTTCTGCGTATTTAGAATAATCAGTGATTACATTATATATTTTTAAATCTATATATTTTGCTATTTTTGATTCAATTATAACCTTCTCAGCTGTTTCAGAATATGCATCAATTAAACCACGAACTCCTAATTTTACTCCACCAAAATATCTGGTCACAACAATAGCAACATTTGAAAGGTTAAATTTTTCTATTTTTCCAAATATTGGTTTTCCTGCTGTTCCAGATGGTTCTCCATCATCGGAATAATTGAATTTATTTTCAGAAATTTTGTATGCCCAGCAATTGTGTGTGGCATTTTTATATTTTGAAGATATTTCTTTTATAAATGCTTTTGCTTCTTCTTCGGAATTAACTTTTTTAATATTTCCAATAAATTCAGAACGTTTTATTTTAATGGATACTTCAACAGGTTTTAATATTGAATAGTAAATTTCAATCACCTCGCTATAAAAATTCGATTTTATTATATCATAAACCTATTATTAATTTTATAAAAAATTAAAAAAAGAGTGTTATAATCAAAACGTAGAAAATTCAGGAGATATGAGGTGTTATTATGGCAGAATGTAAAAATTATCATGAAGCAGCAATAGAAGGTGCAAAAGATGGAATATTTCATGGAGATCATATTCATCCTACAGTGATGTTATGGACATCATTAAATGAAGAAACAACTAAAAAGGTTATTGAGAAGGTTGGAGAATATGATTATGATTATGCAGAAGATTTAAAGGAAATGCTTGAAGATTATGATATTAATGCAATGGATGTTCCAATCCCATTTCCGTTTTCATTTGAAAGTGATCTGGAATTTGATAATGCTGTGAAATTATTGAAAGATATAGCAGAAATTACAGATGCAAACGCATATTCATTCATCGTTGAGGCAATGAGTGAAGAAGATGAAGAAGATACTTTACCTTCTGTATTTACAGAATGTAAAGAAGGGAAAATTTACTTTACCTTATTTGACTGGGAATATAAAAGAATAGAAGATGAGGAATTTGAAAGTACAGACGAAGATATTCAGGGATTTAGATTGAATATCTGGTAAAAAAATCGGGCAATAAAAATGCCCGATTTTTTTTATTTATATATAATTCTCCAACCTCGTTTTTTAGCAATCCATTTTAATCTAAGATCAGGATTAACACATATAGGATTTCCCACTGTTTCCAAAAGCGGTAAATCGGAAATGGAATCACTGTAGAAATATGCATCTTTAATATCAAAGCCGTTTTTTTCGCATAATTTTTTAGCTTCTATAACCTTATTTTTTTCATACATATATGTTCCTATTTCTCCGGTAATAATACCATTTTCAACAATAGTTTTTGTACAGATCATATCGTCAAATTTCAAATATTCTGCAAAAGGTGCCACAAGAGAGTCTGGTGAAGCAGAAATTAAAGAAAGATAAGCGCCATTTGATCTATGAAATTCTATTTCTTCTTTTATGCTTTCTCTTATGTGATATTTGCCATCTTCTTCAAACCATTGTCTTGCGAAACTAAAAGCTTCTTCGGCATTTTGTCCTTTATATTTCATAGCCATTTCCTTAACCATTGTTTCCATATCTTTTATTTCAATTCCCATTTTATAGAATATAGTATAAATTCCCATTTTATAGTATTTCCATAATGGGAATTTTCCATGCTTTATTTCATATTTATAATATAGTTTTGGACTGTAAGTATCAAGAATGGTTTTATCGAGATCAAAAAAAGCTACATACTTCTTCATATACGCCTCCTGAATGAAAATATTATAGTAGTATTATATCATAAAAAAAAACATATAACAATCGCTTTTTTGTAAAAAAAGACACCTTCATTTAACTTTAAATTAATATATCAAGTGATAAATTATTCGTATTTTATATAAAATTTGAAAAAAATTTGTTCGAATTGTAATATTATGATATAATTTAGACGATATTATTTCTGACATAAAAATATTCAAGGAGGGACCTGTATGAAGAAGATTTTTGTTTTAGCATTGCTTATGTTAAGTGTGTTGGTTTTAGCTGTGAATTCACCAAAACAACCACTTTTGTTTTTTAATATTGATGATTCAATAAAAGATTATCAAAATTTTGTAAGAGATGCTTTAAAAACGGTTATATACGAAAATATAGATTCTGAAACTAATTTTAAAATGCTTGATTCAAGATTTTCATATAATTTTTATCCTGAAGATGCCGTTAGAGAAGTTGAAGTTGCAGTGGTAGCAGCAAGAATTTTTGGCGTTGAAGATGAAATTTTAAAGGATTTTCCATTATCCTCTCCAACCTTTGAAGATGTAAAATCAAAATTGGAGAAATTATATGTTAATGATGGATACGATTTTTCAAGAGATTTTGGATATATGGAATATATGAATAATTATTTTATAAAAAAGCTTGGAGTACCATTATTTGATTCTATAAACCCATTAAATACTATAACAAAGTTGGATATGATAAAGTATTTTGTTAAGATATTTACGTTAAAAGCCCTTGAAAATAATTGGAGCTTTGGTCCGTATATTCCCATGACTTCATCTAAAAATCTCGTGACATACGCAGAAGAGTTAAATAGAAGATTAAGTGTATATACAGGAATACAATCACCGGCTGAAGCAGGATATTTAACAGTTTTTGAAAAATACTTCTTAACAAATGATAAAGGAAAAATAGTTCCTTTAATAAAGTATTTTGATCAAACAACTAAGATAGATGCATATACCCTTGTTTCAAGAGCATATTTTTATACAATGGTTTCATATTTATTTACACAGGCTCCAGTTAAAATACCGGATAATGCAAAAATACCTGTAAGAACGTATAATAACATGATTTCTTATCTTCCTAAAAAATCATTAGAAGGGGAATATGCATTATTTGAACCATTAAAACCAAATAGCGGAAAAATTAAAATACTTGAGCCATATAATCTTTCAAATGATATAATAAAGTTTAATATAGATAATGGCAATGAAATAATTACATTGGATAATTCAAAGATTTATTTGCATAAAAAATTCTATGTTGAAAATATTGCAGAAAATACATATGTAAGCAAAAGGCTAAAATGGGATAAGAAAGAAATATTTGATGGAAAAGACTTTGCGCTAAGATATAAGTCTCTTGCTACTGTTGATAATAATAGTAAAAAATTTGAGTTTTCAAGTTTTGGTACAATTGAAAAAAATGGAAATGAAATATGGATTAAAAATATCTCTCATGTTTTTAAACCAACCAGAAAAAATGAAAAGCTTCCTGTGACTTTAAAATTGACAAATAAATTTAAAATTGCCAATCCAGATTCCTTCAAAATTAAATGGTATACAGTAAATGTTGATACAATAGAAATGATGAAAAAATTGGCAGAATATGGGTTTGAAGGTATTCCTGAAAAATATAAAGTATTGTTCAAAGAGGTTAATGCTTCAAAGGTTCCAGCTGGAATAGGTGTAATGTTTAATACAGAAGTTGATTATATTTATAGAAATAAAGTAATTAAAAATGATTATATAAATGGAAATATAGCATATTACTTTACTAAAGATAGATTAAACGTTAAACGCGATTATGCAACATTTAAATCACTTAAAGACTTTCTTGAATACTATCAATATGGTTATGAAAAGGTTGATTATACAGAAAATACAGATTTTCTGGATTATTGGAATGAAGTGAAAGATAAATTAAATGATATGAAAATTTCCGATAAAGCCTATTTTGTTCCAGATGCAAGAATAACTCTTGACATTGTAGAAGAAAAATTTATCCAAAGACCTGAAGATATGAATATTTTCTTCTGGACATTTTATGGTGGAAAGTTAGTTTCGTTTGAACCGGCAACACATAGATTATTTACCCAGAAATTTGTAGAACCATTTAAATATGCAGATGATGCAATTGTATATGTTAAATATAAAGACGGAACAATTAAAAGCGGAAAGATAAATGGCAAGGGTAAAGACTTATTCTTAAATGATTCAAAAGAATATTTAAGAGACTTATTGTTATGGTTCCAGGTTTCTGTAAAGAAGGATAAAAAAGGTGAAAAACAACTTGAAATTGTATATATAATTGCCGAAGAAATATAACTTTTAAATTTAAATTAAAGGAGCTTCGGCTCCTTTTTTTCCTGGAGGTAAAATATGAAAAAAACTATCATTATAGTTTTTTTGGTATTAATTTTAATAATAGGGCTTTTATTTAAGCCTTCAAAAGTTATTATATCCCTTGAATTTCCTGGATTTATTAATGTGGAAGATTTAAAGGTAAAAGTTAATGATAAATATTTAACTTCGTCAAAGAAGATGGAGATGAATTTATTGCCAGGAAAGTATAATGGGGAGATATATTTTAAGGGAAAGATTATTAAAAATTTTTATATAGAAATTCCTTATTTTAACTTCAAGTGTATTGAAAAAAATATTGTATTACCGAAATCGGATTTTCATATAGAATTATATCGAAGCGATGTTGACAGATTATCCCTGGAATTTTCATATAAATATTATCAACCGGATTTCTGGAAGATTTCATTTGATAATAAGGAATATACAACTACATTATCAAATTTTTCATTATATATTTCACCATATGCAAGTGGAATATTGAATGCTGAGGCGATTTTTTCAGGGAATTCAGCATATTCCAAAAATTTTAAGATTTCTGCGCCAATTTCAAAGATAATTTCTCATGAAATAAATATCGATAATTTTACAATAGTTTCATTTAATCTTGAATATAATGAATTAAAACCTATCAAATTTGAAATATACAAAAATGGCGATTTTTTTGAAACTATTGAAAATACAACATTTAAAGATATTACTACATCTAAAAGTATAAAATATACAATAATTCCTGTATTTTCTGGTGGATATAAAGGTGAGCAATACAATATAGTAAAGCCCGAATTACCAGAAATAAATAATTATATAAATACAAAAAAATTATCTTTTGATTTTCCGTATAAGAAAATATATATAAATGGCAAGGAATTTTCGCCAGATTTATTGAAGGAAGGGAAAAATAAACTAAAAATAGAGCTTTTAGAAAATGTATTCTGGATGGTAGATGTTTATGTCGATACTGTACCTCCGAAAATTTCAGATTATAAGATAAAGTATGCAAATAATATATATGAACTTAATCTTGTAACTAATGAAGATGCTCATTATATGTTGTTTACAGATGAAAGTACATATACATTTAACACAAATAATTTTGAATTTGAAACAGAATCGACAGTTGCAACACTAATAGCTATAGATAAATTTAATAATAAATCAAAACCATTAAGTATTAATCTGGATTTGTACCCGGAATATAAGGTTATAGATGAAAATAATTTTATCCAGATAAAGGTTGAAAAAATTGGAATATCAGAAAATCCAAAATTAGTGATAAAGGATAATGAGAATAATATAATCTCTCTTTTTAATTTAAATAAAATAAGCAATATAACCTTTTCTAATTTTTCTCCTGAAAAAGAATATCATTTTGTTGTATATATAGATAAACAACATCAAAAAACAATATATTCAAAAACAATTCCACCATCAACGCCTATAATAAAATCAATAAAAAATATTGGAATAGGACAATTTGAAATAACTCTTAAAAATTATTCAAAAGATAATAATTATAAAATAATTACTCAAAACAATATATATACCGGAAAATTTGAAGGATATAAATATATTGTAAATATATCACCTCAAGAATTAACTAATTCTGCGACAATGATTATATGGAGGGAATTTAAAAACATCAAAACAAAAGAAATTTCTATAAAATTAAAAGATAAGTTTATGTATCACAAAAAAATATATACAACCGTTCCACAAACACTTTTAGAAAGTCAATCTCCATATATATTTAGAAATGATATTGAATTAAATAATACAATAATAGATGGCATTGTAAAAATATATTTATTTCCAGATAAAAAAGTCACTATAAAAAATCTTAATTTCAAAACCATAAAAAGTAAGGTGATATTTAACGCATTATCCAGTAAATTTGAAGGAGTGATACTGAAAAGCTCAGAATTAAAAAATGTAGATATATATAATGCAAATATTGGTATTTTCCCAACAACAGATAAATTTGAATTATATAATATTTCAATAAAAAATTGTATTACAGGAATATATTCAAAAGGTCTTTCAACAGGGTTATTATATAATATATTAATTTCAGAAAATAAAAAGGGTCTTGATATAATTAACACAAAAATAGAATTTAAAAATTCGCTGCTTTTTGATAATGAAGTTGGTTTTAATATATACAATTCAAATGTATATCTTTATAACTTATCTATTGCTGATTCCAAAAAAGCAGATATAGAAATTCATGATTCTCAATTATTGATTAAGTTTACAGATTTTATTAATAGCAAATATGCAATAAAATCATTTAATTCAAATATAAGTATTATACAATCTATGTTTAAGGATAATTTTAAATCAATAAAATCATATAAAGATATGAAAATCTCTGTGATAAATACAGATTTTATAAACAATATAGTTTCATTGGACATATATAAAACGCCTTTAAATATTGAAAATTCAGAATTTAGAAATTCAAAAAGAGCAGTTTTTGTATTTGACAATACATTAGAAGAAAAATTCTTCATATTAAATTCAACATTTTTGCAAAATGAATATGATATATATATTGAAGGGATAAATAATATATATTTAAAAAATACAGAAATAAAAAATGTATTTGATGGGAATAAAGAAAAAAGTTGGATAGATGAAAGAGGAAAAATATTCCAGAGGGGAAAAGTAATAATGGAGAAGGAGGCAAATCAGTGAAAGCAATAATTCTTGCAGGTGGTTCAGGAGAAAGATTCTGGCCATTAAGTACGTCTAAAAAACCAAAGCAATTTTTAAAAATATTTTCTGAAAAATCCTTAATTAGAGAAACATTTGAAAGATTACAATTTAAATTATCCCCAGAAGATATATTTGTTGTAACAGGTGAAAAGTATAAAGAACAGACAATAAAAGAATTACCTGAAATTCCAGAAAAAAATGTTATACTTGAACCAATTGCTAAAAATACAGCACCAGCATGTTTTTTAGGAACACTTGTTGCAGATGAAAATGAAGTTGTTTTTATACTTCCAGCAGATCATTATATTCCGGATAAAGAAAAGTTCTGGAAAACAGTGGATTTAGCAGTGAAAGCAGCTGAAGAATATAATGGTCTAATAACCCTTGGAATAATGCCAACAAGACCAGAAACAGGATACGGATATATAGAGTCAGGAGAATTGCTGGAAGATAAAGTAATGAAGGTTTCATCTTTTAAAGAAAAACCTAATTTCAATACAGCTGTAGAATATCTCAAAAAAGGAAATTATTTCTGGAATAGTGGAATGTTTATCTGGAAGAAGAGTGTGTTTATAAAAGAAATGGAGTTGAACCATCACAAAACCTTTGAAGTCTTAAAGGATGTAAATCCGTATAATATAGATGAGATAAAAGAAAAATATCCAAAACTTGAAAAGATAAGTATAGATTATGCGCTAATGGAAAAATCAAAAAATGTATATACAGTAAAAGCAGAATTTGAATGGTCAGATGTGGGGAATTGGGTTTCAGTTCGTGAAATGGAAGGATATTCAGATAATAAGGATAATGTATATCTTGTAAATAGCAAAAATGTATTTGTAAAATCCAATAAAAATGTAGGTATTGTAGGTCTGGAAAATATAATAGTAATTGATACAGAAAATGGTTTGTTAATATCTAAAGAAACTGAAATAAATAAAATTAGAGATATAGTAAAACAGCTTAAAGAAAAGGACAGGTTTTAATCCTGTCCTTTTTATAACTAAAAGTATGATATAATATAAATATAAAATGTATATATGCTCAAAGGAGGGGATGAATTATGAAGTTGCGTTCAAAAATATGGTTACTGGTATTAATATTGTTATTCTCTCAATTTGTATTATTTATGGTGAGCAATTATTCATTTTCAGTAATTGATAGTAACGAAAAGAATCTTGCAGAAAATTATGTAAAGTCAATGAAGGAAATCGGGCATTATTCTACACAGTTTATGGAAGTAAGAAAATTACTTGCAGAATATCTGGCGTTTAATGACGAAACAGCTTTTAATACAGCTAAAAAAGAAATAAATTCATTAATTTCGCAATTAAAAAACATTAAAACAGATTCAACATTAAAGGAAAGTTTATTAAAAGAACTAAATGAATATGCATCATTTTTGAATTCTATTAATTCTAAAGAAGAATTACTTTCAAGAATTTCTGAATTTAAAGAGATTGGTAATAAAGTAATTGAAAGCTTTTCCAATTTTCAAAAAGCTATAGAAAGTGATGTAGATAAGATAACATCAGAGAATGCTAACTCTCTTAACAAAGCCAAGCAAATAGGAATAACTTTAGTTGTATTGTCTTTGATTTTTGGAGCAGGATTGGCATTCATTATAATACAATCAATATTGACACCATTGAAAATATTAATGAATTATGCAGAAAGATTATCCAGAAAGGATTATACAGTTGAAATTCCAAAAATTAAAGATAAAGGTGAATTTGGAAGATTAATTGAAATATTTAGATCTATGCATGATCAATTGAAAAAAGACATGATACAGTTAAAACAGGAAAGTACATCACTTACAGAATCAATGAAAGAGATAGTAAATGCTATGAATTTATCAAGTGAAGCATTGCAGGAAATCACAATTGCTGTAAATAATATAGCTACAGAGATGGAAAATTCTACAGCGTCAATTCAGGAAACAACAGCTTCAGTTGAAGAAATTTCTTCTGCTACTAAGTTAATTGCAGATAGTGCCACAGAAGCAGCAAAATTTGGTCATGTATCAACAGAACGCGCAGAAAATGCGGGAAAAACTGTTAAACAAGCTATAGATAAAATGGCTGAAATAACAGAGATATCTAAAGAAATTGATAAAGTAGTAAGAGAATTTAATGACAGCGCTACGATGATTAATGATTTTGTAGACACCGTTTCAAATATTGCAGAACAAACAAATCTTCTTGCATTAAATGCCGCAATTGAAGCTGCAAGAGCTGGAGAAGCAGGAAAGGGTTTTGCAGTTGTTGCTGATGAAATTAGAGTATTGGCAGAAGAAAGTAGAAAGGCTGCAGATGAAATAAAAGAGGTTGTAAATGGAATAATCAATGTTTCAAATGATGCGTTAGATGTTTCAAAAACTGTAAATGAAAAGGTTGCAGAAGGTTCTCAATTATCAAATGAAGCAGGAGAAAATCTAAAAGAGATATTAAGTGCTATAAAAGAAATAACAGAAAAACTTGAAGGTATTGCAGCAGGTGTTCAGGAACAAACAGCTGCTGTTGATGAAATAGCTACAGCAATGACAGAATTGTCAGAAATGACAACAAATATAAATGCTTCTACTCAGGAAATAAATGCCTCAATTGAAGAACAAATGGCAAACATAGAAAATGTTACCTCAGAAGCAAATAGTATGACAAAGCTCGCTGATAGGTTAATGGACATAGTGAATCAATTTAAATTGAATTGATAAAATTACAATGAATTGGATGGTGAAGAATGAAGAGGCTTTTATTGTATATATTCCTATTAATAAATCTAATATCTTTTGGATTAACCATAGGGATTTATCATAATCCGCCAAAAATAATAGATAAAGAAACGGGGATATTTCCAGAGCTAATTGATTATATCCTTACTCAAAATAATGTTAAACATAATTATGAAATGGATACGTTTTCAAATCTTTTAAAAAAATTGAATAATGGTGAAATAGATGCTATAGCCTGTATTGCCTATTCGGCAGAACGGGCTAAGCATTTTTATTTTAATAAGGAATCCTTTATTTCGGATTGGGCTGTAGTTTATACAAATCATAATTCTAATATACATAATATGTTTGATTTAAAAAATAAAAAAATAGGCGTTTTAAAAGGTGATATCTTTTACGAAGATAAAGAAAAGGGATTAAAAGAGTTGCTTAAAAATTTTGATATAGATGTATCATATGTTGAATTTAATACATATGAGGATATTTTTAAGGCATTATCAAAATCTCAGATAGATGCCGGAGTGGTTAACAGAGCTTTTGGATTAACAAATGCGGAAAAATACAATCTTTCGCCAACAGATATAATATTTTTCCCTGTAAAGGTAATGATAGCTTTTAGAAAGGATTATCCGGAAAAAGAATATATAGCCAATCTCATTGATACAGAATTAAAAAAATTAAAGGAAGATACAGATTCTAAATATTATGAAGTAATAAATAAATATCTATATGTGCAAGATGAACCGGTTGTTCCAAGATGGCTAAAAATATTTATTTTATTTTCAATGTTGATTATAGTATTTTTGATAATAAACCATTTAGTTCTTTTAAAACTGGTAGAAAGACGTACAATGTTACTGAGGAAGTTAAATCTTGAATTACAGAAAAAAAATGAAGAATTACAATCATTAAATGAGGAGATCTCATCGCAAAATGAAGAGCTGGAAGAACTTTATCTTCATAACGAAAAGCTACAAAACTCTTTAAAATTAATTATCAAAGCTATATCAGATCTTGGAAGAGAAGAATATACATCGGAGGATAATTATCTCAAAGAACTTTTTAAGATACTCGATTTTGTTTTTCCAGGAATAGTCCATGGAAGAATATTAAAAATAGAAAATGATGAAGAAAAAACAATATTTGAAAAAGGATTACAGATAAACAATATTAACAAAAATGAAGTTTATTCGTTGGATATACCAATTAATTTAAATATCAATCTTTCATATATAATAACCCTTTATTTCAAAAAAGATGAAATTAATACAGAAAGTCTCAATGAGTTAATAGAATCATTTAAAATTCTTGCAACTACATTCTTTAAGATAAAAAATGAAGCTGATATTGAAGAAAGATTTAGAGAAGATATTATTAAATCTCTTATTTCTTTCCTTGAATTGCATGATGAATATACGAAAAATCATTCAAAAAACGTAGCAGAATTATCCAAAAAAATTGCAGAAAAAATGGGATTTGGGAAACCGTTTATAAAAAAGATTTATTGGGCAGGATTGCTGCATGATATTGGGAAACTTTTAATACCTATTGAAATATTAAATAAAAAATCCCGATTAACAGAAGAAGAGTATGAATATATAAAGAAACATCCAGAATATGGATATAATGCTTTAATAAAATCAGAAAGCCTTAGCGAAATTGCAATAGCAATTAGACATCATCATGAAAGATGGGATGGTAAGGGATATCCTGATGGATTAAAGGGTGAAGCAATACCAATAATGTCTCAGATAATATCTGTTGCAGATGCATGGGATGCCATGCGTTCAAGAAGGTCTTATAGAAATCCGCTTGATATTGAAATAGCTATAAAAGAAATTGAAGAAAATGCAGGAAAACAATTTTCGCCAGAAATAGTAAAGGTATTTATACAATTATGGAAAGAAGGAGAAATTTAATTATTCAAAATCTATCATTTCATCTGCATCAAGAGCTACAGATGTAGCTTCGTGATAATAGATTTGTGTAGTAGAAATATTTTTATGACCGGCGATTTGTCTTGCTGCTTCTATTCCATAGTTAAGAGCAACCTTTGTAATAACAGTATGTCTAAAGGAATGGGCAGAAAGTTTTTTGTTTCCTCTAAATTCCTTTAAGCCCAATTCATCAAAATATCCATCTATAATCAGTTGTATAGCTCTTTCTGTAAGAGCTTTACCAAAGGAGTTTCTTGATAATGAAATAAAAAGAGGGTCAGAAGGTCTATACTTCTTGACCTTCTTTCTTTCTTTTAAATAGTCATTTATACTTTCATATACTTCCTTATGCAATGCAATAACAGAGTCTCTGCTAACGTGTCCTTTGGATTTATAATGCAATAACACTTTATTATTTCTCTTAACCATATCTTTAATTCGAATTTGCGTAAGAGAATAAACCCTCAACCCTGTGTATGCCATCATTTTTATAATAGCCATATCGCGTTTTCCTTTAAGCGTTGACGTATCTATAGCATCAAAGATTTCTCGTATCTCTTCATCGGTTAAGATATCCTTTTGATGCCCAAAAGGTCTTTTAGCCCCTTTTACATTTTTAGCAATATTTTTATATAACCCTTTATCTTCGAGAAATGCAAAAAAACGGCGTATACCAGAAAGATACAAATTTACAGTATAAGGACTTTTTTCCCTTAATAAATAAGCCTTCCAGGACTTTACAGTCCTGGGTGTAGGCTTTGGAATATTGTGTTTTCTCAAATAATCCAGAAAATATTTTATTGATTTTGTATATTGCTTTTTTGTATCCTCGGTAACATCATCGAGTTCTTCTAGGAATTCAAGCAATATCTCGTCAAATTTATTTATTTCCTTTCTCTCTATTTCCCCCATAGCCAGAACCTCTTCTTATGTGATTTTTCATCTTCTATCTTTCTCAATTCCTTTATCCTTTTTATAATATGCCAATTAAATGAATTTTCCTCAAATTCACCATTTTCATTTAATTTTCCTGCGGTATATTCTGTCATTATTTCAATAGCTTCATCAACATTTTTTACTGCATATATTCTAAATTTACCCTTTTTAATATCTTCTTCTATTTCATTGTTTAAAACAAGATTTTTAATATTTTGATGAGGAATAATAACCCCTTCATTACCTTTTAAACCCTTTAGTTTACAGGTGTAATAAAATCCTTCCACCTTTTCTATTATTCCACCTACAGGTTGTATATTCCCATGTTGATCTATGGAACCTGTTACTGCAATATACTGTTTCAACGGGATTTTGGAAATCGCTGAAAGTAAAACGAGTATTTCAGCAAGTGATGCACTATCTCCTTCGAGCATGGAATATGTCTGTTCAAAACTAATAGAACCAGAAAACACCATATGTTCATCAAGATTATATTTAGAATAAAAATAATTTTCTATAATAAAAGTTGATTTTCTATGTATCTTACCACTTAAATCTGCATCTCTATGAATATCAATAACACCTACCTGTTTTGCAGAAGAAACATTTCCTGTAATCTTTACAGGAACACCAAAAGAATACGTATCAAAATCAACAACAGTTAATCCATTTATTTGACCAATCTTTTCACCTTCTGTATCAATAATAAGCTGTCCATCTTTTATTGAATCAAAAATCTTGTCTCTATACAATGAAAACATATTTTCATGTTTTTGTATAGCTTTAATTACTGCATTTCTATCAACATACGGAATTGTATCGCTATATCTATCAGAAATATAATTTGCTTCAAGTATAATATTCTTTAAAACACCAAACTTTGCGGAAAATCTATCGTTTCTTTCATTTATCCTGCATGAATATTTTAGTAATTCTTCAACAGCGCCTTTTGTAAAATCCTTTAATTCATGTTGCTTCACAATATTTTTTACAAAACCTGCAAAATATTCTGCATTTTCTTTATTTAATTCGATTTCTGTGTCAAATGCAACCTTTACATTAAAAAGTTTCTTGAAATCTGGATCATACTGGTATAACACTTCATACATCCATTCTTCTCCAACGAGAATAACTTTTACATTAAGAGGAATAGGATCTGGTTCTAAAGTATGAACAACACTTAATCCCATTTTACCTTCAAGATTTTCTATTTTTATTTCATTATTCATCAAAGCATTTTTTAAAGCTTCCCAAACGTATGGACTTCTCATTACCTTTTCTGCATCTAAAATAAGATAACCTCCATTTGCCTTATGTAATAATCCAGGTTTTATCATTGTAAAATCCGTCTTTAACATTCCCATATGAGAAAAATACTCTATTTTTCCAATTAAAGAAGAATATGCTGGATCATTGGCTTCAATTACGGGAGCCCCTTTAATTGATGAATTATCTATTATGACATTTACTGAATATTTTTTCTTATAATAATTTGTTATAGACTCATCGCTTGATAAAATATCTTGAAAATTCTCTGCAATATCGTTTTTTATCTCATTAAGGAATTCTATAACATCCGAGTTTGTTGAGTATTCATTAATGAGATCTTCAAAAATACCTGAAATGGTAAATAATGCCCAATACTTTTCCAGATTCCTTAATTGTTCCCTATATTTCTTATCGTATTCGGTAATTTTAATCATGGCCTTTTCCATTAATTGCCTTAATATAGGAGTCTTTTCCTCAAAACTATTTCTTACATCTTCTGGAAGCTTGTCATATTCTTCATCTGTAACCTCTTTTCCTTCATAAACAGGTATAGTCATGGCTCCATTAGTTGTAAATTGTAGTTTAAATCCTAACTTTTCAACTTCTTTTTTCAAATCATCCCATACATTCTTCCTTGCTTTTAAATATTCATCCTCGAGTTGGGCTCTTTTTTCAGAAAAATCCTCACCTTCTATTCCCTTTTTTAGAGCTTCGAAGGATATTTCTATGGTCTCTTTAAGTATCTTTTTAAAGATTATAGCCTCACCAGATTTAAGAGAAATAGCCTTTGGTTTCATTGGATCTTTAAAATTATACACATATATATAATCATTTGGTGTTTTCTTATTCAAGGAATATTTTGTAAGCACATTTCTTGCAAAGGTTCGTCTTCCCGTATTTACAGGACCTGTAATAAATATATTATGCGTTTTTTCCTCTATTTCAATTCCAAGAATCATTGAATCATATGCTCTTTTTTGTCCAATATATTCTGTAATTGATTGGATATTTTCTGTATTTTCAAAGTTTAATTGAGGCATCTTAATTTTGAAATCATCATACTTTAATAACATTTTCACACCCCCATCACAGTATATATTAATTATATCATACATTGCAATGTTAAAAACTTGAATGTTTTTTTAAAAACATCTAAACTAATAAGATTTTATTAATTATTTCCATCTAATCAGTCATGAAACAAAATATGAAACAAGTTACTTATTTTTCATGGAACAAGTTTCATGATATAGTAACATTACGACAATCTAAAAGGGGGTATTATCTATGAAGAACTGGCTTAAAAGAATGGGTATTATTGCAATTCTTCTGGTATTTGCAGTAAGTATGTTTGGTGAAACATTTAAAAGAGAAGAAACATTCTTCTTTGGTGGAGGATTATGGAGCGCACCTTCAAACTGGAATCCTTTAGTTCCATGGGCAGCTGTTCCAGGAACAATTGGTGGAATTTACGAAACATTATTCAATTATGATCCTATAAGCAATGAACTTGTTCCATGGTTAGCAGAAAAAGGGTATTGGAAAAACGATAATCAGTATTATGTAAAATTAAGAGAAAACGTAAAATGGACAGATGGTGAAGCATTGACAGCTGATGATGTTGTATTTACATTTGAAATCACAAAAAAGAATAAAGGAATTCCATATGCATCAATCTGGAATTGGTTAGATAAGGTTGAAAAACTTAGCGATTACGAAGTATTATTTACATTTTCAGAACCAAGATATCATGAATGGGATTATCAGTTATATCAGATTGCAATAATCCCAGAACATATATGGAGTAAATATCCTGTTGATAGTTTAATGTCATTGGCAAATGAAAATCCTATTGGTTCAGGTATGTATATGGCAGAAAGTCATACAGATGACAGAATGATTTTTGTCAGAAACGATAATTGGTGGGGTAAAGATGTATTTGGACTTCCTGCACCAAAGAGATTGATTGAATTGAAGATATTCTCAAATAATGTTGCTCTTGGTATGCTAATGAAAGGCGAACTTGATGTAAGTAATTTCTTCTTACCAGGTATTCCATCCATAAAAAGAATATATGGAATAAAAACATGGTTTAAAGATGCTCCTTATATGTTATCAGACAACACAGCATTATTATTCTTAAATACAAAGAAAAAACCTATGGACGATCCAAAATTCAGGAAAGCTCTTGCTTATTCAATTAATGTAGCTCCTATAATTAGAAGAGTTTTTGAATATCAGGTTGAACCTGCAAATCCAGTTGGATTTTTACCTGTTGATTCATGGATGAAGTATTATGATAAAGATGTTGTTGAAAAATATGGATTTAAATACAGCCCTGCAGAAGCTAAAAAATTACTCGATGAAGCAGGATACAAAGATATAGATGGTGATGGTTTCAGAGAAATGCCAAACGGAGATAAAATCAGTTTAACAATTATAGTTCCTTTTGGTTGGACAGACTGGATGGAATCTATAAAATTAATTGCAGCTGATTTTGAAAAGATTGGAATAAAGACAGAACCAAAATTTCCTGATTACAGTAAATATGCAGAAGATATGTATTCAGATGGATTCGATATATTATTAAACAACTTTGGAAGTAATGTAACATCAACACCATGGACATATTTCAACTGGTTATTTGAATCTCAGCAGATAAAGAACGAAAAAGCCTATGGTGGAAACTGGGGAAGATATGAAAATGAAAAATTATTTAGTTTAGTAGCAGAATTTAACAAAACAAAGGATCTTGAAAAAGGCAAAAAAATTGCATCTGAAATAGAGAAAATAATGCTTGAAGAAATGCCAGTAATTCCTGTTTGGTATAACGGTATGTGGTTCCAGGCAAGTGAAAAATACTGGACAAATTATCCAGATGAAAATCAACCATATGCATGGCCATCATTATGGAGTGGAAGATGGCAAATAGGCGGAAGCATGATGATATTAAAACTTAAACCTGCAAAATAAAATTCTATACTATGCTCCAACTCTTTAATGGAGTTGGGGCATAATATTAAAATCAGGAGGAAATATAATGTGGAAATATTTACGAAAAAAGGTTTTCATATATTTAATAACATTCTTTGTTGCTGTTTCCATAGATTGGGCTATTCCAAGGTTTATGCCTGGTGACCCTATATCCCTATTAATGTCAAGATTTGCTGGATTGCCTGAAGCAACAGAAAGATTAAATTCATATTTTACAAAAGCATTTGGTTTAGATCAACCATTATGGAAGCAATATATAAATTTCTGGGTTGCATTATTTAAGGGTGATCTGGGTATTAGCGTTTTTCTTTATCCAAGAAAAGTAATGGATATAATACAGGGATCTATTATATATGATTTCTTTTTATTAGTTCCTGCCATAGTTTTAAGCTGGATAGCAGGTAATAAACTTGGTGCTCTGGCAGCTATTAATAAAAAGACTGACAATAGTATAATCCCTATATTCTTTTTTCTTACATCATCACCATATTTTTGGATGGCAATGTTAATGGCATGGTTTTTAGGATTTGTAATACCAATATTTCCACTATCAGGAGCATATAGTTATACAATGACACCAAGTTTTTCATCTGAATTTATTCTTGATTTCTTATATCATCTTGCATTGCCGTTTTTATCGCTATTTCTTGTTATGCTAGGTGGTTGGGCTATTGGTATGAGAAATATGATTATATATGAAATGGGTTCAAATTATTCAAAATATATGGAAGCATTAGGTGCTTCTGATAAATTGATAAGAAAATATGCATACAGAAATGCAATACTCCCTCAGGTTACAGGGTTGGCTTTGCAACTTGGAACGATTATTCTGGGATCATTAACAACAGAAGCAGTTTTTTCATATCCAGGATTAGGTTTTTTATTGTTGCAGGCTATACAAAATCAGGATTATTTCCTTATTCAAGGTTGTTTCTTATTTATAGTCATAATGGTATTATTAGGAAACTTTATAGTTGATTTAATATATGTATTTATAGATCCAAGAATAAGGTTTTCATATACCGAGGAGGTTTGATATGACATTAAAAGAAAAAATTAAGAATAATGACTACTTATATTTTATGCTTAGAAATAAAAAGGTTTTATTTGGTTTTTTTGTATTTTTATTTTTTCTTCTGTTGGGGTTAGTAGGCCCTCATTTGTCAAAATATGGACCTTTAGAATATGCAGGTCCTGGATATATGCCGCCAGGTAAGGAATATTGGCTTGGTACAGATATTTTTGGTCATGATGTATATACACAATTGGTATATGGTTTAAGGAGCTCATATTTTGTTGGATTTTTTGGTGGAACACTTGCTACAATAATTGGATTATTTGTTGGATTTCTTTCGGGCTATAAAGGTAAATGGGTAGATGAATTACTTATGATGCTTACAAATGTAATGCTTGTAATTCCGACACTTGCAATATTAATAATAATTTCTTCATACCTTTCATTTAGAGGAATGGTATTTGAAAGTATCATTATTGGTATTACAAATTGGCCATGGACAGCAAGAGCCATAAGATCACTTACTATGTCAATAAAAAACAAGGAATTTGTCAATCTATCAAGAATTTCTTCATTACCAACAGGGAAAATCATAATTGAAGATATTGCCTCAAATATGTTTTCATATATATTTATGGTATTTATACTTCAATTTGCTGGCGCAGTATTATCAGCAGTTACATTGGACTTTATAGGTCTTGGTCCGACAAAAGGCATTTCACTTGGTTTAATGATGCAAATTGCCAGAGATTGGAATGCAGTTCAACTTGGAATGTGGTGGTGGGCTATTATTCCAGGGCTTGTAATTACATTACTCGTATCGTCACTATACTTTATAAACACGGGATTAGATGAAGTATTTAATCCAAAATTACGGGAGATGTGATAATAATGGAAAAAGTACTTGAAGTAAATAATCTTAAAATATACTATAAAACCTTAAAAGGTTATGTAAAAGCTATAGATGATGTAAGTTTTTATATAAAATCCGGTGAAATTCTTGGGATTGCTGGTGAATCTGGGTGTGGAAAAAGTACGTTGGGGAATGGGTTAATTCTTTTAAAACCGCCTATGAACTATATTTCTGGTGAAGCAAAATTAAATGGGATAAATCTCATGGCATTATCAAAAAAAGAAATGAAAAGGATAAGGTTTAAAGATATTTCTATAATTCCACAATATGCAATGGATGCATTTAGCCCTACTAAGAAAATAAAAAAATTTATTTCGGATCTTGTAAAAGAACATGGGATTAATCCAGATAATAAATTTTTTGAAAAGGTGAAAGAGAGACTTAGACTTGTTAATCTGGATGAAAGTGTATTAAACAAATATTCTGTTGAGTTATCAGGTGGAATGAAACAAAGAATGATAATGGTTATATCAACATTACTTGATCCAGATCTTTTAATAGCAGATGAAGTAACCTCAGCATTAGATGTAAGTTCCCAGAGATATGTCTGTGATATGCTTGTTAAATTTCGAGATTTGGGAATAATAAAATCTATGATATTTATTACACACGATGTTGCTGTGCTAAATCAAATTGCAGATAGAATAATGATTATGTATGCAGGGCAGGTTGCAGAAATTGGGGATACAGAAACAATATTGCACAATCCAAAACATCCATATACACAAGCACTGGTAAATTCCATACCAAAAAGCAATATAAGATATAAGGAAAAGAAATTAACCAGTATAGAAGGGACACCACCAAATCTTTTAAATATCGGTGAAGGTTGTAGGTTTAGATTTAGATGTCCATATGCAACAGAAATATGTAAAACAAAAACGCCTAAAATAGAGGAATTATCTTCAGATCATCAAATAGCTTGCTGGAACTGGAAAAAAATTGAAGGTGAAAACAATGAATGAAATAATAATGAAAATAGAAAATCTTACGAAAGAATTTGATCTTGATTTTTTTTCAAAAAAGAGATTTAAAGCCGTAAACAATGTTTCTTTTGAAATAAATAAAGGTGAAATTATATCCCTTATTGGTGAAAGTGGAAGCGGAAAAACCACTGTTGGAAAGATGATTCTCAGATTATTAAAACCAACATCTGGAAAGATATTATTTGAAAATAAAGATATATGGGATTTAAAAAAGAATGAAGTGAAGGAATATTATAGAAATGTTCAGGCTATATTTCAAGATCCATTTTCATCATTTAATACTTTATTTAAAATAAATAGAGTATTTAATATGATATTTGATAACTTTTTTCCAGAGGAGAAAAACAGAAAGGAAAAAATAGAAAAGGTTATCTCACAAGTAGGAATGAATCCAACAAATATCCTTGGCAAATATCCGCATCAATTGAGCGGTGGTCAATTGCAAAGATTGTTAATAGCCAGGGCTTTGTTGATGAATGTAAAGGTGCTTGTTGCCGATGAATTAATCAGTATGCTCGATGCTTCAACAAGAATAGATGTACTTAATCTTCTTGCTGAAATTAGTGAAAAAACAGGTATGTCAATAATATTTATAACTCATGATCTTTCGCTTGGATATTATCTCAGTGATACAACATTAATAATGTACAAAGGCGAAATTGTGGAAAAAGGGGATACGGTAGAAGTATATAACAATCCTCAACATCCGTATACAAAAATGCTTCTTAATTCTGTTCCAGAAATAGACAGGAAATGGGATAAAAATGAAAAGTTTATACCGGAAACAATAATAAAAGAAATAGAATTGTATTATCAGGCAAACAAAGAAAAATCAACTATATATGAAGCTATTAGCAAAAATCATTATGTTAAAGTGAAAAAATAACCTGGAGGTGCAATTATGCTAAAATTCAATGAAGATTTTCTTTTTGGAATATCAATGTCAGGTTTTCAATTTGAAATGGGTGGAAAAACAGGAATCGATGAAAATAGCGATTGGTATGAATGGGTACACGATAAGAGAATAATTTCAGCTGGACTTGTAAGCGGTGATTTTCCTGAGAATGGTCCTAATTATTGGGAATTATATAAGAATGATCATAATTTAATGAAAGAATTAGGTGTAAAAATAGTAAGAGTGGGTATCGAGTGGTCAAGAATATTTCCAGATTCAACAGAAAGCATTCGAGTTAATGTGAATGAATATAATAACGATATTATTGATGTTGAGATTACAGAAGATGCGCTTAAACAATTAAGAAATATTGCGAACTTGGAAAACCTCGAACATTATAAAGAAATGATACGCGATTTAAAAGATAGAGGCATGAAAGTAATGGTAAATCTTAACCATTTTACATTGCCACTTTGGATTCATGACCCGGTAAAGGTGAATCTTGAACATAACGGTCCTCTTGGCTGGGTAGAAAAACGCTCTGTTGTTGAATTTACAAAATACGCCGCGTTTATAGCCTCCGAACTTGATGATTATGTAGATTTTTGGTCTACTATGAATGAACCGCAAATAGTATCTTCATTAGGCTATACCCAGCCAAAGGCCGGATTCCCCCCTGCAATTATTAATGAAGAATTTTACAAAAAAAGCCAGAAACACCAGGCTGAAGCACATTGTAGGGCATATGACGCTATAAAAAGAATTAGCAACAAACCAGTGGGATTTATTTATTCATTCTCATGGGCTGATCCAGAAACAGAGAACGATAAAGAAGCAGCAGAAAAAGCCATGTATTTTTCTAATTTTCAATATACAGATATGATATTTAAGGGAATGGTGGATTTTAATATAAACAATAATCATGTATATAGAAAAGATATGGATGGGAAAACAGATTTTCTTGGAATTAATTATTATACAAGAATTGTGGTAAGAAAAGAAGGAAAATATGGCTGGAATGTTGTTCCAGGTTATGGATATGCATGTGTCCCTGGAAGTATAGCAAAATCAGGAAGACCTGTTTCAGATATGGGATGGGAAATATATCCTGAAGGTCTTGAGAAAATAATTCTGAAATTAAATGAACGTTATAATTCTCCTGAAATATTTATTACAGAAAATGGAATTGGAGAAAGTACAGGAAGATATATACCATATTATCTTGTTTCTCATCTTAATAGCGTGTATAATGCTATTAAAAAAGGTGCAAATGTAAGAGGATATATGTATTGGTCGTTTATGGATAATTATGAATGGCCACATGGATTTTCAAAAAGATTTGGTCTTGTGCATGTTGATTTTGAAAGTAAAAAGAGGACAATAAAACCGGGATTTCTTGTATATCAAAAAATAATTCAGGAAAATGGAATTCCAGATTATATGGAGAATTATGTAAAATATCCGTATAAATTATTGTGATAAAAAAGAGGTGATAATATGGCAACTTTGAGGGAAATTTCAAAGAAAATAGGTATTTCAATTGCTACAATTTCCCGTGTCTTAAATGGAGCTGATAATGTTTCTGAAGAAACACGAAAAAAAGTGCTTAAAGCACTTAAAGAATATGATTATCAACCACCTCAAGTTGCCAAAAGAAAGTTGCATCATCTTGTTGGAATTCTCGTTCCAACATTATGGGGAAATCATTATAATCTAATTGCAGAAGGAATAGAAACTGAATTAACAGCAAATGGTTATGATAGCTTTCTTAGTTCAACTTCTCAATTAATAAATAAAGAAAAAGAAATCCTTGAGCAGTTTTTTTCAAGAAGAGTAGATGGAATAATAATTTGTACAACAAAAAATGATGATGAACATATAGAAAAGTTAATAAAAACAGCTATTCCTGTTGTAGCTGTTGATAGAAAAGATTCTAATATAAAAGTGGATTCTGTTGGAATTGATAATTATCAATCTGCTTATAATGGAATAAAATATTTGTATAAAATGGGTCATAGAAAGATACTATTTGTTCAGGCAAGTAGAAATACATATTCAACATATGAAAGAGAACAAGCTGTAAAGGATTTTGCAAAACGGAAAAACTTAGAGTTAACAGTTTTAGAAGGTAACTTTGAATTTGAAGGGGGATATTATCCTATAAAAGAGCATCTTGAAAAATATGGGAAAAACTTTACGGCAATATTCTTTTCCAATGATCAAAATGCGTTAGGTGGAATGAGAGCATTATATGAAAGTGGTTTAAGTATTCCTGACGATGTTTCTGTAATAGGATTTGATGATGACAGATACTCTAAATTTCTCTATCCGCCTTTAACAACGATTAAGCAACCAAGATTTGAAATGGGTGAAATGGCAGCAAAACTTATAATAGAACGGATTGAAGGAAAAGGAAGTAAAGTGAAACGCAGAATAATACTTCCTACTGAATTAATAAAAAGAAGTTCGGTAAAACAAATATAGCTCTTTTGGATTCCCAAAAGAGCTATATTTATTTATTTTAGATTAAGTAATTGAGAGAAATTATTTATTTTATAATCATATTTTTTAATTTCATTTTCATGGCCAAAACCAAAACTTATCCATGCAAAATCCACATTGTTTTCCCATGCAGCCTTTGCATCACTTAAAGTGTCTCCGATCATTAATCCTTCTTTTAAAGGAATATTTTCTTCTATTATGAGATTTTTTAAACGTTCTGATTTTGGAGGAATTTTACCATCTAAAGGCACACCACATATTTTTTTGAAAAATCTGGACATATTAAATTTCTCAAGAATTTGAGATGCAAAGATTTCTGGTTTTGATGTAACTATGTACATTATTCTATTTTTGAAATATAATTTTTCCAGTGTATCCATTACTTCAGGATATAAATCCAGCATAAAAACGCCTTCTTTTGCATATGTCATCCTAAAATCTTCTCGTACTTTCATTTTTAATTCTGTATTTTCTTCACCAAATAATATGTTCATTATTTCATCAAGTGTAGGACCTATTAATTTTTTTATTTTGTCTTCAGGTAAAGGCGTTAGATTATTAATTTTATAAGCCTTTTGTAGTGAGTATATAATTCCTCTTGATGTTTCAAACAAAGTTCCATCCATATCAAAAAATAGATATTTGTATTTCATCATTTCACTTCCTCAACAAACTTAGCATCTTTCCCAACAAAGACTATTATGTATTTTTTCATTCTCTCATTTTTTGAATTTAATTCGTATGATTTTTTGTATCTTTCTATCTGTTCCCTTGCCTGAGCGATTTTTTCTTTGAATTTACTTTCGGTATATTCATTCTGTTTTATGTATTTTATTTCTATTATCGCTTCATATGGCACTTCTTCATATCTTTTGAACATTGCTATATCCACATATCCGCCTTCTACTGGATACTCCATCTTTACCATTGCAAATGGTGTTAATATTAAGTAGCTATACATCAAAATTTTTATATATTTTTCATCAAATCCCATGAACATTCTA